>JANXPS010000288.1 GCA_025357175.1 Deltaproteobacteria bacterium
CTGGAAACCGAACCCCACCAAATGGGACATGGGTTATCTGAACGTGCTGTTCAAGTACGAGTGGGAGCTGGTCAAGAGCCCGGCCGGCGCGCATCAGTGGCTGGCCAGGGACGTGTCCGAAGAGGACATGGTGGTCGACGCGCACGACCCGTCGAAGAAGCACCGGCCGATGATGACCACGGCCGATCTCTCCCTCCGCTTCGACCCGGCCTACGAGCCGATCGCGCGGAACTACCTGCAGAACCCCGGGAAATTCGCGGACGCCTTCGCCAGGGCGTGGTTCAAGCTGACTCACCGCGACATGGGTCCGCGCTCGCGGTATCTCGGCCCGGATGTGCCAAAAGAAGATCTCCTGTGGCAAGACCCCGTGCCCGCGGTCACGCATGAATTGATCGACGAGCAGGACATCGCCGCCCTGAAAGGCGGAATCCTCGCATCGGGACTGTCCGTCTCCCAACTGGTCTCGACGGCCTGGGCGTCGGCGTCCACGTTCCGCGGTTCCGACAAACGCGGCGGAGCGAACGGCGCGCGCATCCGTCTCGCGCCGCAGAAGGATTGGGAAGTGAACCAGCCCAGCCGGCTTGATACCGTGCTGCGGATCCTCGAGGAAATCCGTGAGCGGTTCAACAGCGCCCAGTCCGGCGGGAAGACGGTTTCGCTCGCCGACCTGATCGTCCTGGGCGGATGCGCGGGCGTCGAACAGGCCGCGAAGAATGCCGGGCACGACGTGACCGTTCCCTTTAGCCCGGGACGAACGGATGCGACCCGGGAGCAAACCGACGTGGCGGCGTTCGCCGTACTCGAGCCGGTTGCGGACGGGTTCCGCAATTACCTCAAGACAGGTTACGCCGTATCGCCGGAGGAACTGCTGATCGATCGGGCGCAATTGCTGACGCTGACCGCCCCCGAGATGACGGTGCTCCTGGGCGGTTTGCGCGTCCTGGGTGCAAACTGCGGGCAGTCCCGGCACGGCGTCTTCACCCAGCGGCCGGAAACGCTCACCAATGACTTTTTCGTGAACCTGCTCGACATGGGCACCGCCTGGAAGGCGGCTTCGGACGCCGGAGACGTGTTCGAGGGCCGTGATCGGGCAACGGGCGAACTCAAGTGGACCGGCACCCGCGTCGACCTCGTCTTCGGTTCGAACGCCCAACTCCGGGCCTTGGCGGAAGTCTACGGTTCCAAGGACTCCCGGGAAAAGTTCCTGCGCGACTTCGTGGAAGTGTGGAAAAAAGCGATGAACCTCGACCGGTTCGACCTCGCCGGAAACTGCCATTGCGCGAATGCATCCAAATAGATGGCAAGGCGTGACGGCAAGTACGCTTCCCTGCCCGGTGGGCGTCCCTTCCGGGGCGGAGGATGGCGGCGGCGAACGCCCCGTCCTCCGCTTCTCAGTTGGCGGCAATCGCCGGTTCAGTCCGGTTTTCCCGCCCGCCGGACGATGCTGCGCACCATGTCCGTGAAGATGAAGGCGTGGAAGGGAACCATCGAGTACCAGTAGATGTGGCCGGGGATTCCTTCGGGAACGTGGCAGGCGGTCTGCAAGAGCGTGTCGCCCTCGATCCGGAATTCGAGCCACGCCTTGCCTGCGACTTTCATCTGCGCCTCGAGCAGCAGCCGCCTGTCTTCCTGTATGTCGACCACTTTCCACACATCCAGAAAATCGCCGACACGCAATTTGTCGCTGGTTCTCCTTCCGACGGAGATGCCGTAGCCGCCCACCATCTTGTCCATGAACCCGCGGATCCGCCACAGGAAGTCGAAGGTGAACCACCCCTGCTCCCCGCCGATCGAGGTGATCGCACGGAAGACGCGGGAAGGGGGAACGGAGCCGAAGCGGGCCGTCCGGACGTCGCGGAATTTCGCGCGCGCCATCTCCGCATCCGTGTCGGTTCCGACGTGGCCGGGCAGGCTGTCGGTCCACCGGCTGGCGACCCGGTCCTCGTCGATCGCCAGCAGCGCCCGCCCGATCGCCCGCTCGGGAGAAAGCGGGTCGACGTCCGGGAATACGCGGTTTGCGGGCTCTCCCGCCGGGCCGGCGCCCGATTTCGCGATGGCCTTCATGGTTCCGATGAAGGAGAACGCAAGGCGCCAGGATAGCGGGGAAACCAGCGTCAGCAGCAGGGCTGCGCCTCGCTGCCCGAGGCCGCGAAACCGGATGGTGAGGCGCCGCACGCCCATCGTGCGGCCCGTGATGTCGACCAGTTCCCGGATGCTTCGGGGCGGCAGCCCGATGTCGACGATCAGCGACCGGTCGAGGGGAATGCGCGCGGCCCGAATCATGTACTCGAGCGTGTCGGCCACGCCGGTGACGGCGGGTCGGGCTTCCATCCATGGCGGCGCGAGAAGGACGGGCGCGTACCGGGCCAGGCTGCGCAGCGCTTCGAAAAGCATGCTGCCGGAACCGATGATGTAGTCGTTCCGGAGACAGATCGTGCGGATGGCGTCGGGACGTCCGGAGAGGATTTCACCGACATCGGATAGCGTCCTCAGCTCCCCGCTTTCCGCGTCCGCGCCGCCCTGCACCCCCAGGAAAACGATCCGCCCCACGCCTCCTCGGATGCAGGCGTCGCGGAAGCGCTGGGCGAACATCAGGTTTTCGGCGTCGTCGGCATCGTCGGAACGCAGGAATCGGGTCGGAAAGTAGGCGACATCCATATCCTGCGAGGCGCGGCTGAGAAGCCTCTCGTCGAGCGGGTCGCCTTCCATGATCTCGGCGAGACCGTCCACTTCTTCGCCGATCCGCCGGGCATCCCGGGTCAGGAGCCGCAAGCGGATGTCCGGATCGCCGAGAAAGCGGTGCATCAGCCTGAGGCCGAGGTAGCTGTCCGGCCGGGTGAGCAGGACTCGGAGAGGGGCTTTCGGAGGGTTCGATGCGGCGTGTCCCACGTTACTCCTCCCAGCGATAGCCGGCGCCCGCCATGAAGATGTCCGTGTCGCGGTTGTTGCCGCTCACGACCCGGTGCCAGTTGAAACGGGTGACCCAGTGATCGGCAATGCGCCAGCCGGTGGTCAGCGACAGGATGCCGCCGAGGTCGCCCGGGTTGCCGCCCCGCTGGCTGTTCGGGTTGCGCTTGTCGACGAAAGCGTAGGCACCTCCCCCGATCCCGAGCGTGAGCCGCCGGTCGAGATAGCCGTCGACCAGCCACAGTTCTCCGGCGACGCCGTTGCGCCGGATGACATCCTTGTCTCCCTCGTAGAGCCAGCTGATGCTCCCGTCGAGATGGTCGTAAATCCCTTTGCGGATTTCGAGGCCGGCCGCGACTCCCTTCTGGTCCTGGATGCTGTTGACGACCGACTGGCCCACGAATGCCGTCACCTCGTCGCCCGTGGTGCGCGAGGACGATTTGCAGGGGGTTTCGGACGGGAGCGGGCAACTTTGCCCATCCCCCTTCCAGAGCCTGTACCCGACGCCGAGCCCGTATGTGTTCGTGGAAGCGTCCTTCCCCGGCCGAACCGTGTTGGCGGTCAGCCGGAAGTACCACGGGGAGCGCAGGTAGTACGTCGCGGAACCCGAGTAGATCCCGGCCCACCCTTCGACATCCGCGTAGCTTCCGCCAGGGCGCGGTTGCGTGTCGGAGAAGCGGTAAACGCCGGCGCCGAAGTCGACGGAGACCGCTCGCCTGAAAAGGGGGATGCCCCCCCAGAGTTGCGTCGCGAGCCCGTCGCGCTTGTGGCCCGGCACATGCCCCTCGTTCAGGTAGCTGGTCGAGACCGCGAAATTCTGGAGGAAGCGGTAGCGAAAATCGATCTGCCAGCTCTTGTCGTGTCCCTCCTCGTTCCTGACCCGCGTCGTGCCGTATTGCAGGGTGAGTTCCTGCGCCGGGGCGAGGGTCGGGCAAAGGACGATCAAGAAGGCGATGACCAGATGCGGGAAGGCGATTTTCATCTCACCATCATAATCGGCGGAGCTTGATGCTACAATCGGGGGCTGTAAACCTCGTGACTGCAGTCCGGTTTACAGGCGGCGGGACAGAAAAACGGGCGGGTCGCGAATGGACTGGATCGAACAGACGCTGGAGAAACGGGAACGGGACGGGCTGTTGCGCGAAACCACCGCCTGGCAGGCGACCGGCGGCAAGATAGCGCTTGGCGGCGGCCGGACGCTGCTCAACTTTTCCTCGAATGATTATCTCGATCTCGCGAACGACCCGCGGCTGAAGGCGGCGTCATCGGATGCGGCGTTGCGCCTCGGGTGCGGCGCGACGGCCTCGCGCCTGATGAGCGGGACGCTCGGGCTGCACGAGGCGCTGGAGGCGGCGCTGGCGCGATTGTGCGGGCAGGAGTCCGCGCTGCTGTTCGGCGGCGGATTCCCGATGAACGTCGGGGTGATCGCGGCGCTGGCCGGCCGGGACGACGTGATCTTCGCCGACCGGCTCAACCACGCGAGCCTTGTCGACGGCGCGCGGCTGTCGGGCGCGGCGGTGAAGCGGTTTGCCCACAACGACGCGGCGGCGCTGGCCCGGATGCTGGCCAGGACGCCGGTCCGGGGGCACCGCTTCGTCGTGTGCGAGTCGGTTTACAGCATGGACGGCGACCTGGCCCCGCTGGTCGCGGTCGGCGCGGCGGCGCGTGCGTACGGGGCGATGTGGGTGGTCGACGAGGCGCACGCGATCGGCGTATTCGGCGGCGGGGGCGGTTGCAACCTCGCGGGGGGTGCGCCGTTCCCGAAGCCCGATATCGTGCTGGGAACGCTGGGCAAGGCGCTGGGCGGCTTCGGCGGCTTCGCGGCGTGCGGCGAAACGGTTCGCCGCTTCCTGGTGACCCGGGCGCGCAGCTTCATCTATGCGACGGCGCTTCCTCCGGCGGTCGCCGCGGCAGCGCTGGCGGCCGTGGAAATCGTAACCGCCAATCCGGGCATGGGACGCGAACTGCTGGAGCGCGCTCGCGCTTTCCACGGATCGCTTTCGGACGCGGGTCTCCGCCTGCCCGTATTTTCCTCGCACATCCTTCCGGTGCACGTCGGCGAGAACCGGGTCGCGATGGAACTGGCGAGGCGGCTGCGAGAGCGGGACATTCTTGCGGTGGCCGTCCGTCCTCCGACCGTTCCCGCGGGCACCGCGCGGCTGCGGTTGTCGGTGACGCGGGCGCACGCTCCGGCCGATCTGTCGCATGCCGCCCGAGTGATTGCGGACGCCGCGCGCGAGGCGGGGTTGACGTGAGCCGCCGCAACCGGATCGTCTGCATCGGGGGGTGGGGATCGACGCACGACGCCTGGACCGACCTGGCGCGCGCGCTCCCGGCCTACACGCTCGAGCCGATCCCCTGGTGGGCGTGCCTCGACCCGGACACCTCCGCCCTCAAGGCGAGGTTGTCGGGCCAGCGGCCGGCGCTGATCCTGGGGTGGTCGCTCGGCGCCCTCGCGGCGCTGCGCTGCACCTTCGACGGGCTCGCTCCCGACATCCCGGTCTGCCTGCTCGCCGGCACGGCGCGGATGGCGGCGGAGGGCGATTATCCGGGGGTCGCCCCGCGGATCCTTCGCGCGATGCGGATGCGTCTCGAGCGCGACGCGGCGGGCGCGATGACGGATTTCGCGGCGCTGTGCGGCGGCCCATCCGCGCCGGCCGGTTTCCTCGAAAGATATCTCGCCCGGTCGCGCGCCGTTCCGTCCGGCGCGCTCGCTGCGGGCCTTGCCTTCCTGGAGGAAACCGACGTCCGCGACCGGTTGCCGCTCTTCGGCACGCGGCTGCTGTGGCTGCACGGCGACCGCGACGCGGTCATCCCGGTCGAGAGCGCCATGTACGCCGCTTCGCGCAATGCGGCGATCACGCTTGAATTGCTGCCGGGCGCCGGGCACGCGCTGCCGTACGAGGTGCCCGGGCTTCTGGCGGCGCGGATCGGGCGGTTGCTGGCGTGACGCCGGCGGCCATCGACAAGGACGCCGTCGCCCGCAATTTTTCGGTCGCCGCCGGATCTTACGACGGCTGGGCCACGGCGCAGGCGGGGATCGCTGACGCGCTCGTGCGAAGGCTGCCGGGCGATTTCGTCCCGGCGCTGATCGCCGACCTCGGTTGCGGCACGGGGCTCTTGAGCGGCCGCCTGCTGGCGCGTTATCCGTCGGCCTCGCTCGTCGGCGTCGACCTCGCCGGGGGGATGGTCGAGTCCTGCCGGAAACGGCGGATCGGCGGAGCGCGCGCGAGTTTCCGCACGGGCGACGCCGAGGATCCGGCCGCGCTGCCCGACGGTGCCGACATGGCGGCGTCGAGCTGCGCCGCACAGTGGTTCTCCGATCTTTCCAAAACGCTCCGGATGTGGGCGGCCTCGCTTCCGGCCGGCGGCCTCATAGCCCTCGCGACGCTCGTTCGCGGCACTTTCCCCGAATTGGCCGCGGCGCACCTCGAGGCGTTCGGGACACCCTTTCCCGGCCTCGACTTTCCCGATGCCGATGGGCTGGCCGGGACGCTCCGGGAGGCAGGCATGCGGATTTACGCGGCGGATGCGATCGAGCTGTCGTCGGTTCACCCGAACGCCCGCGAGGCGCTCCGCTCGTTCCGCAAGATCGGCGCGCGGGTGCCGGGTCGCCGGCCGCTGGGGCACCACGACATGCGCATGCTTCTCGCGGCGCTCGACCGCCGCCGAAACGCGGACGGCATGGTGGCGCTCACCCACCGGGCGCTCGTACTCGTCGGGATAAATGGCTGAAAGGGAGGGATCATGCGCGGACTGTTCGTGACCGGCACGGGAACCGACGCGGGAAAAACGCTGGCGGCCGCGGGTTTCCTGAGGATGCTGCGGGAACGCGGGCTCGACGCGGTGCCGATGAAGCCGGTGCAGACCGGTTCCAGGCGCGACGCGGACGGGACCTGGCACTCCCCCGACCTCGAAGTGTCGCTGGCGGCGGCGGGCCTCTCCCCCGATGTCTCCGAGCGGTCCCGGATGGCGCCGTTCCTTTACGAGCCGCCCTGTTCCCCGCACCTCGCGGCCCGGCTGTACGGCCGCCCGATCGATCCCGGCGCAATCCTCGAAGCGGCGCAGTGGCTTTCCGCCCGGCATGACGCACTCGTGGTCGAAGGCGCCGGCGGCGTGCTCGTTCCGATCGCGGGACGCAAGACGATGGCCGACCTGATGACGCTGCTGGGTCTTCCGGTCGTGCTGGTGTCGCCCGGCGGGCTTGGCGCGATCAACCACGCGCTGCTTTCGATCGAGGCGATCCGGTCGCGGGGGTTATTCCTGCTCGGCGTGGTCATGACGGAAACACGCCCCGTTCCGGAAGTGTCGAGATACATCCACGAGGACAACGCGCGCACGATCGCCGAAACGGGCCGGACGACGATCCTCGCCCGCATCCCCTACCTCGGGCGCACGCCCGACTGGACCGTGGTCGACACGGCGCTTGGCGGCTGCCGGGACATTCCGCTGCAGGGCGGGGAGGTATCCTCTCCTTGAACATCCAGGATCTCCGCCGGCGCGACGCACGATATCTCTGGCACCCGTACACCGAGATCACGGCTTTCGAACGGGCGGATTTCCCGATCGTCGATCGGGCGGAGGGATGCACCCTGTTCGAAATGGACGGGCGCGAGCTGCTCGACGGAATCTCGTCGTGGTGGTGCGCCAACCTCGGGCACGGTCAGCCGCGCATCGTCGAGGCCATCCGGCAGCAGGCCGGCCGGCTCCAGCACACGCTGCTGGGCGGCATGTCCCACCCGGGCGCGATCGCACTCGCCGAGCGGCTGGCGGAAATTTCGCCCGGCGACCTGGGGCACGCGATGTTCGGAGCCGACGGCTCGCTCGCGGTCGAGGCGGCGCTGAAGGCCGCGTTGCAGTACCGGACCAACCGGGGCGAGCGCGGCCGCACCCGGTTCATCGCGCTCGAGGACGGCTACCACGGCGACACGCTGGGCGCGGTCGGGGCGGGCTACGTCGAGACGTTCCACGCGCCGTTCGTCGACGCGGTCCGGCCCTCGCTTCGCGCCCCTTCTCCATGGTGCAATCGCTGCCCATTCGGAAAGCGGCCGGAAAGCTGCGGGATCGACTGCTTCGATCCGATGGCCCGGCTGATCCGCGAGCACGGTTCCGCTTGCACGGCCGTCATCGTCGAGCCGCTGTGCCAGGCCGCCGGGGGGATGCGGATCTATCCGGAGGAATATCTTCGGAGGCTGCGGCTCGCCTGCGACGAGGCGGGCCTGCTGCTGATCGCGGACGAGATCGCCACCGGTTTCGGCCGCACCGGAACGATGTTCGCCTGCGAACGCGCGGGGATCGTGCCCGACATCATGACGGTCGGCAAGGGATTGACCGGCGGCACGCTTCCGATGAGCGCGACGCTGGTCACCGACGCGGTCTACGACACGTTCCGGTCGGAAGGGGGGCGTGCGCGCACCTTCTTCCACGGGACGACCTTCTGCGGCAACCCGATCACGAGCGCCGCGGCGATTGCCGCCCTCGACGTCTACCGGGACGAAGCGATCGTTGCGCGCCTGCCCGCACGGATCTCGCAGCTGGAAGAGGGGATGCGCCGGCTCGCGGAATCGCTCGGCGATTCGCAGCTTCGAACGCTCGGGATGATCGCGGCCGTCGAGATCGGGGAAAGTGCCGGGGGTCCGGAACGCGCCCGCCGGCTTGTCCGCCGGGCGTTCGAGCTGGGGCTGTTCATCCGCCCGCTGGGCGCCACGGTCTACCTGTGGCCGCCGCTGACCGCGACCGGGGACGAGCTGGGCCGAATGCTCGACATCCTGCTTCGCGCGGCCGGGGAAACGGTATAATTTCGCTTTCGCCAAGGAATTTCGCATCCCGGAAGGAGTTCGCATGAAGGTCGCCGCATTCAACGGAAGTCCGCGCAAGGAAGGCAACACGTCGGTGCTGTTGCGCCACGTCTTCGCCGAACTCGAGGCGGAAGGAATCGAGACCGAACTGGTCCACGTGGGCGGACAGCCGGTACGCGGCTGCACGGCCTGCTTCAAGTGCGTAAACGACAAGAACGGCCGCTGCGCGATTTCCGGCGACATCGTCAACGACTGCATCGCGAAGATGGCCGCGGCCGACGGCATCCTGATCGGCTCGCCGACCTATTTCGCCGACGTCACCTCGGAGACCAAGGCGCTGATCGACCGGGCCGGGATGGTCGGCCGCGCGAACGGCGATCTCTTCCGGCGCAAGGCGGGCGCGGCGGTGGTCGCGGTGCGGCGGGCCGGCGCGCTCCACGCGTTCGACACGATCAACCACTTCTTCTTCATCGAGCAGATGATCGTTCCCGGTTCCAGCTACTGGAACATCGGCCAGGGGCGCGAACCGGGCGCCGTCGAGCAGGACAGCGAGGGGATCCAGACCATGACGACCCTCGGCCGCAACATGGCCTGG
>JANXPS010000132.1 GCA_025357175.1 Deltaproteobacteria bacterium
TTGAGCCATTTCCGGTGCCGGGATGCGATGCTGCTGGTCATCGGGGTCAGTTCCTTGCACAACGGACAAAACACCGACCAGAAGATCAGCAGGGACGGTTTGCCTGATGCGGGTTTGAACGTCACGTTTTTACCGTCGAGATCCTTGAGCGTGAACCCGGGCGCCAGTTCGCCCGGGGTGACGATCGACCGGAGCGGTGACGGCACATCTTTTTCGGCCATGACGGGCGCAGCCGGAGGTGCGACGAGGGAAAACAGGACGACGGAAGCGATCACCGCTTTCGACAGATGGCGGGAGGGGGAAAATATCATCGTGCTATCTTCCGAGTCGGATGGACTGGATGACCTCCGCGATCTTGTCCTGGGTTGCCCAGTAATAGTTCGGCTCCGCGAATCGAACGACGCCTTTCTTGTCGAGGATGATGCTGGTGGGCAGCGCGTTGATGCTGAAGGCGCGCCACGCTTCCAGATTTTCGTCGACCAGGATCGTGAAATCGATTTTTGCTTCCTTGAGCGATTTGCGAATCCGTTCCTTGTGGGCGCGGGAGATGTTCTGGCTTTCCTGGTTGATGCCGACGACCACGATATCCGGGCTCGTCTTTGAAATGCCCTGCAGGTAGATCAACTCATCCATGCAACGCGGGCACCATGAGGCCCAGAAAGCGAGCATCACGATCTTTCCGCGGAAGTTCGTCAGCGAAACGGACTCGCCTTCGAGGGTGGGGAGGGTTACGTTGGGAAGTTCTTCTCCGACCTTTACGGACAATGCGAAGGCAGAAGGGGACGCTGCGGCGAATATGAGCACCAAGAGGACAAGGAGAACGGTTGCGCGAGTTTTCATGACAGGGGGTCAGACTCCTTTCGTTGGGGCGGGATGGCATTCATAACAGATGCTACGGAAATCGACCGATGGAATAAAGTCATTTTTCTGGAGCGCGAACGGGGGAAGGTATTTGTGGTCGTGTATCGACACCTCTCCGGATGCGTCGCGAAGCGACGGGTGGCAGACCTGGCACCGTCTGGAAACGACGACGGGCTGGTCATGGTGGGCAGCCCGGGGCACGAGCGTCCCGTCGTGGCAGGAGGCGCAATATTGATCGGAGGTCATCTTTAGAGGTCCCTTGCCCGAGCTCTCCTTTCGACCCTCCCTGAAATTCTTGCAAAGGTCGCATGTCTCACCCTCGACGATCAGCATCTGCGCCTGCCAGTAAAGGAATTGCCGGTGGCGGTCGCCATAGCTTCCGTCCCCTTTGAATGACACGTCGTCCTGCCCGGGTTTGGGGGTCAGGCCGAAGAAGTGGCGATTAAGGTCTGCGCCGGGCACGAATCCGGCGGGAAAACGAAACTCGCCGGTGCTGTCATGTCCGGCCGTGTGGCACGATTCGCATATCATGTCGCGACGGACCTGGGAGAGCCGCCTCGGGTTGACGATATCCCCCGCGCGTCGGGAAGCGACATGCTTCTTCCCCGGTCCGTGGCACGCCTCGCAACCGATTCCTTCTTCCGCAAACGCCGCCTGGGTGGGATCCATGCCCGTCGTGTGGCAACCCGAGCAGAGCCGGATCCAGTCGAGTTCACGCCAGTACGTGAGATTCCACTTCTTTGCGCGGATCAGCCATATCGGGGTGCGTACCACCATCGAATTCCCGCGCCGGCTGATGAATCTCTGGACGTTGCGGCTCCCGAGGACGTAGGCGATCTCGGAAGGAGGGAAGGGGGGATTCTCGCCAAATACGGCGGCGAGCGCCCCCGGGTCCTTCCGGGGACTTCGAAGCATTCGGGCGTGGGGAGTGTGCGACCACTGCCGGAATTCGCCGGGGTGGCATTTCATGCAGTTCCTGGAGCCGGAATACGCCGCCGGGTCGTTGACTTTCACATCCCCTCGGCGGGAGGTAATCGACCGGCCCGCATGGCAACTCTCGCACAACTCGCCCTTCGGGGTCGGAAGGCGAAGGAAACGGGTCCGGAAACGACCCGGGAGCATCGGGAAAACCGTGTCGCGGACTTTTTCCCACGTCGTGCGCCCGGTGTACATCCTGTTCGAAAAAGGGGCGGAATGCGGAGCATGGCATGTCACGCACGTCATGGTGCCGTCGGCATCCAGCGGGAGTTTGTTCCCGAACATCCGTCCGGGTGCGATATCGACCGGGTGGGTTACCTGGAGCGTGTGGCATCTCTCACAAATGGAATAGATGTCCCTGCGAAAATTCATGACCTGGTACGGTCGACCTTTTTCCGGCCTCGATTCGAGGTGACATTCGGCGCAACGGGAGGAATCGTTCATAAAGGCGTGCGGATTGCTATAGGCGGCAAAATACCGCCAGGACGCCATGCCGCAATAAATGACCAGGTACGTCAGAACAAAAGCGCACGCGATCAGTTTGAACCTGTTTTTCAAGATTCTGTGCCCAGGTCGAATCTCGATATTTCTTTATGCAAAAGGGCAATCTTGCCAAGGCTATCCTTGAATAGTTCGAGTTCTTCAGCGGGGAGATTGTGGCCGAGCAGTACCAGCTCCATCTCCTTGACGGCCTTCTCGGTGTCTCCGGTCGCTCGACGAAGTGCGAGTATCCGTTCACGGTTTGCCTGAAGGGCCGCCCTGTAGTTCTCACCCATATCGAACAGCAGGTCGCCGTTCCTGAATCGAAAATCGGTGTGTAGCACGCCCGATTCCAATTCCTTGAACAGCTTGTTGAATTTGAAGATCGGGCCGCCCAACCGGTGCGATTCACGAAGGGCGAGGAAAACGGTCGTTCCGATGGTAAAGAGAAATGAGAGGCCGCCGCTGACGAGAACGGCAGGCAGCAGGATTTGCCAGGTATTGCGAAGTCGCTGATGGATGCTGTAAAAGCTTCGGCCGAGTTGTTCGTCGGCCAGATAATAAAGCAATCCGCACAGCAGGATGATGCCTCCGGCCCAAACCGAACCTATCTTCAACATGAACGGAACCTGAGTTCGGATATCGATCAGGTACCGACGCTTTGGTTGCCCGGCCATATTGGATGCTCCGTTTCAAAACCGATTTCACACCATATTCTTTTCGGCACTTGCCACGTCATAAATTCAGACAAAAAATACATTTTCGGAAAATAATTTGCGATCGCGGAATAGAAGGGGGGGGGACGGCGACACGCGGACCGGCTGTCCACAACCCGAACGGACCCCCTTAAATGCAATTTGACATAATATACATTATCAGACGTTATCTGTTCACAGGCGGGTGAATCCTGTGGACTAATTCTTGGTTTCTTTTCGTTGTCCGTTTTTTTGGGGATGCGATTTCGACTTGGCGTCAGTGCAATTGCGATAGCTTAAACACGTGCAGTGCTAAATTTGCCACATCCGTTCTTCGAAATCTGCACTCGGCAGATCGGCTGTGAAAGTTCCGTACATCGGCCATCGTTCTCCGACGCCGCCGCGCGTCTGGATCGAAACGACGAACACGATCTTTTCATCACCTTCGCAATCAAGGAGGGAAAACGGAATTCCGACTTCGAGGACCTTTCCGAATCCGAAACGGAGACCCGCTTCCGATTCGAACGTGGCCCCTGCGCCGGCATCTGCTTCCCCGGTCGATTCAAACCTTCCATGTATTACTTTAGATTCCGGGTTAACATCAATGATAACCTTGCGATTTTTTAGAGGGAATACGTATTCTACGGAAAACAGCTCGGAATTTTCGACAAGCGATTGATGGAGATCAAGGCGCAGAAAGAGATTGGCCCGGTTGAAGCCGTAATACATGACGGACAGCAATCCGAATCCGGCCCGGTGCATCGCGCCGAATTCGGGCATTGGTATATAGCGGGTCGCGGCGCTCCAGTCGAAATAAGAAGAAAGGACCCCGTTGATCTTGGGGCTGATATAGGACCTCGGGGATGGCAAAAAGTTTTTGCCTGATGGGATCTTGGACTCTTTCAATATCGGAATATCGACTAATTCCGGGATTATTTCCCCCATTAGCTTATATGCTGCTTTAATATGATGACGGAAGATAGCGTCAAACTCCGGGCCATGCGGCGTAAAGTGGTCGTCGCCGTACCACCAGCACCAGTCGGACCCTTCGGCTACAAGGAGATGCTCGTATGCCTGAATCATTTCTGCTGACTGGTCTATGAGGTCGCCACCGGCGGATCGGGCCTGCCAGATGGCGCGCGCCCTGGAAAGCATGTCCCACGCCGCACGGTCCTCTTCATGGCCGATCCAGATGTAGAAAGTGCCATCGATCCACGACCCGGTCGGAATCGAGGGCAAACGCGGAATTTTCTGGGAGGAAGCCAGCGCCTCGCTGAATGTAACACATTCTATTCCTGGGGATAACACCTCAAGTTTACCGAGTAATGTCTCAAGAAACAAACGTCCTGAATCAAAATAGTATTCCCATGCGTTTTCGCCGTCAAGTATGACGGGAACCACAAACTCGGAATCAGGTGATGCCGTATGTGATAATTTCGATTCGATAAGCTTTAATTTGTTGATGAAATTATTGGCGGCATCTTCGGCGTTCCAACGGGAATACTCAAACCCGATCAGGTCGGAAAGATGGTGGTCACGGAAAAAGAATGCGATCGACCCGGAAGTCGTATCGGTACTGTAGGGGCGGTATAGCCATTCCGGTTCTGCCGGTATGCCATCTCCATCACGATTTACGGATTTCCCGAGGGCCCTGGAAAGAAGCATTTCGTCGGTCGCAGCCCAGTTGAACCCGGACTTTACCGCCATTTCCACCGTTGCCGGGCTGATGGAACCTTCCGAAGGCCACAACCCGGCGGGGTATTGCCCGAAGGACTCCTTGAAAAACTCCCTCCCCTTCTCGAGTTGCACCCGCGCATCGATCGGATAGGAAAATGGATGGGTGGGCATCTGCGCGCCGGGAACCGCGTCGAGTGCGGATCGGTTATCGATCAGCAGGGGAAGAATGGGGTGGTACATCGGCGTGGAAGACAGCTCTCCCCCGCCCTCTTCCGCATATTTTCGATACTCGGGGATCAGCGCTGCCATGACGACGAGTTGCTGGTCCAGGACGTAATGCTTTTCCTTCTCGGTATAGTCTCTTCCTTTTTTCCAGAGACGCCCGAGTTCGGCGTCTTCTTCCCTGTGCAACGGGTGAAACCAGGTCAGGTTGAAGAGCGTAACGAGGTCGATGAAATCCGAAGCTCCGAATCCGCCATGGATGTTCGGCTTGCCGGTTGCGGCAAGGGCCTCCTCACGGCGGTTGTACAAGTCTTCGTAACGGGGCTGCGGAAAAATCATCGTGGGCGGAAAAGCCGAAAAGAAGTTTCGGAGGATGAATTTTTCTTCGTCAGGCGTCAGGTCGAGGCTATTCTTCCGGGAGATGGCAAGGAATGCATCCTCGGCCCCGTTTTCGACGTAATCCCGGATCTGAAGCAGGAGGGAGGGGACCAGGTTGAATGTGTGGCGGACTTTCGGATATTTCGCAAAAATGCGAGGCAGCGCCACGTAATCCTTGATCGCGTGCAACCGGACCCATGGAAGGACGTAACTTCCTGTTTCGGGGTCCTTGTAATACGGCTGATGCATGTGCCAAAGAAAACACACGCGTAGTTTCATACGACAGCCCGCCTCGACTTATTCCTATTGCATCCGGGCCAGCTTGGTTTCGGCCAGCTCCTTCGTGGCCGGGTCGGGGCTGGAAGCGACGATCTCGCGATAAATAGCGGCGGCTTCGGATCCCTTCCCGAGAAGCGACAACGTCCTGGCTTCGCCCAGACGGGCCTGGCCCTTGAGATCGCCGATCGCAGCGGTTGAGGCATCGTGATACGCGGAGGTGGCCGCAGCATAATCGCCTTTTGACTCGAGTGCCTGGGCGAGACCTTGCCGGATCAGAAAGCGCATGACGCCACGATCCTTGCCGAGGGCGAGAGCCGCCTTGAACTGGGCGATGCTGACGTCGAAATTGTGGCGGGTGAAGGCGATGCTGCCAAGATAATAGCGGGCAAAGACGGTGCCGTCGTTTTTCGGGTGCAGGTTGACGTAGGAAGAGAGGAACTGCTCAATGTTGACAAGTTTCTCGTCATCCGCCTTTCCCGGCGACTGCAGGATTTCACGCGCGCGATTCAGGTGAGGCCAGAGGTCCTGGGTGGCCTTTGCCTCCTGCCATGAAAAGTAGGTTCGGGTTCCGCTTACTGCGGCGACAACCAAAACGACCGCTGCGACCGCGGCAAGAGCCTGCGACCGGTTCTGCCGGAACCAGGCGACTGCTTGGGAAAAGGCGCTTAGAAACTCGTCGGGGCCCTTGAGATCCTTGCGGGTCAGCTTGCTGTTGTCGGTCATTATCGCTCCAGTGTTTGTTGATTCTTCAAGTCGTTCGCCGAGCCAGCAATTCGAGCGCGTTTTTCTGCATGCGCCTCGCGTCGCTCTCGGAAAGTCCTGCACCCAGGATGATCCGCCGCGCGGTCTCCCACGGCGTGAAATCGCCAGGAGAGTGGGAATCGGTATTGTACACCAGCGACGCCCCGGTTTTCACCGCCAAACGTGCAACGTGCCCGTTGGTGATCGAATGTCCCTTTCGGGCAGTTATTTCGAGCAGAACGCCCTTCTTTTTGGCCAACCGGACCTCGGCCTCGGTGATCAGGCCTGGGTGGGCCAGAATGTCGACCCCGGCCTTTATGGCGGCGAGGTTTGTCCCTGCCGGAACCGGCTCTACGATCGTTTCGCCGTGCACGATAACGACCTTGGCTCCCCTGTCTCTGGCCAGAGCCGTCAAGGGGGCGATCAACTCGGGGGGCACATGGGTGATCTCGACGCCGGGATACACCTCGGCCCGAACCCTGCCGCGAAGCTGGTTGCAGACCTCACTCATTCGTTCGAGCACGAATTCGATGTTCGAGGGGTCGGCATGGTCGGTGATCGCGAGGTGGGTGTATCCTGCGGCAATCGCGCGCGACACGACTTCGGACGGGATGAGTTCGCCGTCGCTGAACGTGGAGTGCATGTGCAAATCGATCAAGATTTCCCCTCCCGCTCGAGATATTGCTGGACGATGTTCACTAGCGTCTCGCGAATTTCCTCAGAGGAAAGCTGCTTCATTTCCTGGACCTTCAGGACGCAGCCGAGTTTTTCGATCCGATTCTGGAAGAGGCGCAGCGTATTTTCGCCGAGCCCGAAATTGGTGAACGATTTTCCCATCACGGCCATGACGACCCGGGCCTTGACTCCTCGCGTGTAGTCGGAGATGGCCATCAATCCCTCGAGGGAGCTGGTCACCTCGTCCTTGAGGAAAGCGACGATTCCGACGGGATCGGGCGCCAAAGCGTACCACAGCGGGGAAGTGGACCTGAGGTACGGAAAGACGTAGAGATAGAGAGCGCTGTCATCGCTGATGCGGATCTTGCCGAACATGCCGACAGCGGCCCCCTCCTTTCGACGGAGCGAAAAGAAGACGCTGTCTATCTCGAATTCCTGGTAGCGTCCGAGAGCCATGACGACGGATTCGAGCAGGTCGGGGTCGGGCAGGAACAGGACGATTCGCCCGTTGGCCCCTCCGGAAAACGAGCCCTTCTCCTCGAGTCGGCTGCGAAGACGCGCTAGGTCGTCCGCCGGCAGGAAATTGCTCTTGGTGCTCTTGGCCTCGAATTTACCGATCTTGAGGACGTTTCGTTCCCTCAGGCTGACGAGCGTTTCGTATACCGCGAGATCGGGGAGGTTGCAATTGTTGACGATGTCCTCGACGCGTGTGCAGAACTCGGCCAGAAGAAGTATTTCGCGGACTGCTCCGCCCGCAAGCGCAACGTCCCGCGCCCCGTCGAGCAGGATCACCGAGTCGCCGGGCTTTGGCCGGTCTTTCCCCATTTTCTGGATTTCGTCGAACTGACGCATGCCTTCAAGGACGACGTGCTGACTGGGCGTGTAGATCGTTTGCCGGATCCCGACCTTGCCCGGGATGAATCGAAACTTCCCTTCGCGCAACGGGAGAAGCCGGAACAGCGCCTTTTCGCCGACGACGTTCTGGGCGGAGGCGGAAACGATCTCTCCCTTTTCGATGTAGATCGATCCTGAAACGGGATCCCCCTCGATCTGGATAATCCCGCTCTTGCTGTTGAGCGAAAGCATCTGCCAAAGGTCGGGCAGGAATATCTGGGACAGGTTTCCGCTGATTTCGGAGTCGCCGGTGAGCACTTCCGACAGCGGATCCTTGAACAGGGACCGCTGGAGCCGAAGGAGCACTTCCTCTTCGTGATAAGGCTTCCGGATGAATTCGTCTATGCCCGGCCTGAATCCGGAAACACTCTTTTCCATGTCGCTGAAAAAGAATACGGGCATTTCCTTGGTGTTCGGGTTGCTACGCAATATCTGGACCAGCCGGTCCGCGTTGAGGATGGTGATGGAGAGATCGAGCAGGAGGATGTCCGGATGGCGCAGCAGCGTCTCGGCAAGCGCCTTGCTGCCGTCGCCCGCCTCGAAAACCTCGAGTCCTTTTTCCCGAAGGAAATGGGAGAGCGACTGCCGGGTGCTGTCCACCGGGTCGGCGATGAGGACTCGCTTGGATGTGGCTGGAGTCGCGGCCATCTCAGAAGTTTCCCTGCAGGAGATACATGTCCTGGACCTTTTCCATCATGGCTTCGACAAGCCATTCGTCGGCGGTGTTGAAGCCCGCGACCTCGTCCTGCCGGTTTGTCGCGAAGAGCCCGTAGGCGCCGTTTTCCTTGAGGTAGAAAATGAATTCGCGATCGCGCAACCGGTCGTCGTCGGTCGCGACGTAAAGCAGGTTCCGGGCGTCGAAGCGCGTTGAGCCGGCCTGTCCCACGATGTAGATATTGCGTCCCGGAGGCGGGTCGGGACCGAAGGACAGGAATATCTGTTTGTATATCTCGGGGGTCGGACCGGCGGCGATGACAAGCCCTCGCTCGGCGGGCGCGGAAACGACATCCTGCGCGATCGCCTCGATCATCCGAAGGAACGAGTCGCGGGGCAGGGAAAAATGATTGCTCCGTCCCAGGTCTTTCCGGATGCGGGAAAAATAGGGGACTTCCTCCCCTTTCCGGAGCTGGTCGTAATAGTCCGGTTTGCCGACGAGAATGTCGAATGCGTCCCAGAAGTTTTTTTCCATCAAGTGAAGCCGGTACAGGGGGCTCTTCTGGAGCCTGCCGTATTTCTCCTCGACGACCTGGAGCAGTTCGGAATAGTCCCGCCCTTCCTGGGGATAGGTCGCCGAAAGGAAAAGAGTTTGCAGCTTGAACTCGATCCCGAGGAACTGGATCCGGCTCTTCTCCCGAACCGCCTTGCGGAGGCGCCGCACGGTGAGGACGGCACCGAAAGCATCCGTTTCGGGAAGGACGATGCAGAACCGGTTGGGTTCGATGCGGGCGATCAGGTCGGAATCGCGCAATGCCTTCCGGATCGCGTCGACGACGCCTCCAAGCGCCCCGACCAGCAGGCTTTCACGGGTCTTGTCCATCAGGAAGTGGAAGTTGTCGATGACCAGGAAGATGACCGAAAGCGGCCGGCGGAACCGGCCCGCCTTGTAACGTTCCTTTTCGAGATAATCCTCGAGGAAGGCAGCCGAATAGGCGCGCGTCTCGGGATCGCGAAGGGCGACCTTGTCCATCCTGAAGACGCGCTCGACCATCTTGAGGGCGGAAGCCGCATAATCGGAAATGATCCGGGCGACGTAGAGGTCGCGTTCTTCGTAGGCCTTACGGTCGAGGCGCTCGCCCAGCTTGACGACTCCGATCGGCTTTTCCTGGTTGATCAACGGGATGTAGACGGCACTCTCGTGGATGAATGGCTTCCCTTTCCAGACCGGTTCGGATATGTCGGTCTGCGACAGGAAAAACCGGGACCCCTCCCGGTCGATGTTGATCGCGCCCCGGACCGAAGCGATCATCATCTCGTCGGGGTCTGCCGGCGAACCCCTCCAGATCACGCAGCTTTCGGCGCCGAGCTCGTGAACGAACGTATCGGTGATCTGGTTCAGCACCTTGTCATCGTCCTGGGACGTCATGATCTTGAGGCACTGCTGATAAAGGGAGGCCAGAGAATAGTATTCGAGACTCTCGGACAGGAGTCGGTCGGTCAAGGCGGGGTCGCCCACGTCGGTCGCGGGATTGGTCCAGGCCACCCAGCGAGCGGCCTCGCGGAGCGGCGGTTCGCCCCGGTAAAGAAAGATCATCGGACCGCTCTTTGGGTCGGTGCCGAGCGAATCCAGGAATTGGCGTTCGGCGCACTCGACGGGTGCGATGATCGCGCAATAGTTCGAAAGATCGATTTCGTTGCCGCGTCCGAGGGTGCCGGAGGGACGGAAATCGAATTCGATCGGACGGTCGTAGACCATCATCTGGAATTCCCGCGAGGAATCGCCTTCTTCCTGCAGGACCAGGATGCGGGAGACGTTCATCGGGAGGTCAGGCCTCTTTCCCGGACAGCGAGTGGGCGCCTGCCTTTTCGACGAGAACCTGCCTGAACGGGTTCGGATCGCTACCCGGCTTCGATGAAAAATTGACCGCCTTGTAGCAACCCGTCCGGCCGAACAGGCGGGAAGCGTCGCGGCTGCTCGGTTTCTCGACCAGGACTTCGACGGTCTTGCCGATCATCCCTTCGAGCCGTTGCGCCGTGTGAAGATCCTGCAACGCCAGCAGACGCTGCAACCGGTCGTCGGCGTCTCCCGGAGATGCGGCTCCGTCCATCGAGGCGGCCGCCGTGCCCGCCCGCGGAGAATATTTGAAGGAAAAACAGTAATCGTAACGGACGAATTCCATCACTTCGATGGTACGCCTGAAATCGTCTTCCGTCTCCCCCGGAAATCCGACGATGAAATCGGTCGAGAAAGCGATATCGGGACGCATTGCGCGCAACGCATCGACTTTTGAAAGGTAGACCTCTCTCGTATAGCCACGACCCATGGCCGCGAGAATCCTGTCGGAGCCGGCCTGGATGGGAAGATGGACGTGAGGGCAAAGTTTATCGAGGTCGCCGAACAGGCCGATGGTCGGCTCGTCGAGATCACGCGGGTGAGAGGTGATGAAACGGATGCGATCGATGCCGTCGATATCCGAGATCCGGCGAAGAAGCCGGTGGAAAGCGATCTCACCCTCTTTTTTGCCATATGAATTGACGTTCTGCCCAAGAAGCAGAACCTCTCGAACGCCTTTTTCGGAGAGCGCCCGGATTTCGGAGATGATCTCGCCCGCGGGCCGGCTGACCTCGGGTCCGCGAACGAACGGAACGATGCAGTATGCGCAATAATTCTCGCAACCCTGCATGATGGTGACCATCGTCCCGACCGATCCTTCGGGGAGGCAAGGAAGAATGTCCCAGTGACGGGTATCGCCGGTCATCTCGACGGATACGGATTTCCTGCGTCGCGTTTCGGCGTTGCGGATCATCTCGGGGAGCGAGGCGATGTTGTGGGTCCCGAAGACGATGTCGACGTAGGGGGCGCGTCGACGGATTTCGTCTCCCGCCTCCTGTGCGAGACAGCCCCCGATCGCTAGGATGCGCCCTTTTCGATGGCCCTTCCATCCGCGAAGCGCGCCGATCGCGCTATAGACCTTGTGGGACGCCTTCTCGCGGATGCTGCAAGTATTGAGGAGAATGAGGTCGGCCTCGTCCCGGTCCGTAACCTGAAGGTAACCAAGGCCGCCCAACAAGGTCAGGATCCGGCCGGAATCGACCTCGTTCATCTGGCAACCGAATGTTTCGATGAAAACACGACGAACCATATACATCTATCCTATCAGGTTGGCGGCGAAACTGTGGTTCACGAGCTTCTCAACGATGCTGTAAGGATCCTTCCGACGTGCGGCGATGTCGGAAATCAGCCCGTCGAGCAGGCCGTGGCGCTCGAGATCTCCGACCGCTTCTTCGAGGAGACGTGTCTTCAGCATTTCGAACAGTTCGACGGTCGCCTTCTCCCGCCGAAAGAGTTCCAGGTTGTCGTCGATGAAAACGTGCTCGCGGTGGCTGTCGATCATTTCGACCAGCTCCCCGACGCCTTTCCCGGAAACGGCCTCGGTCGGCATGACGGGCGGAACCCACTCGCCTTCCTCGTAGTCGTTGAGCGAGACCATGGTTTCGAGGTCTCGACGCGTGCGGTCCGCGCCCTCGCGGTCTGCCTTGTTGACCACGAAGATGTCGGCGATTTCGAGGATTCCCGCCTTGATCGCCTGGATGTCGTCTCCGAGCCCCGGTACGACGACTACGAGGTTGGTGTGCGCGACTTTTACGATCTCGACCTCATCCTGTCCCACTCCCACCGTCTCGATGATCACGACATCCTTGCCCATCGCATCCATCACGTTGACGACGTCGATCGTAGAACGGGAGAGGCCGCCCAGGTGTCCGCGCGTAGCCAGACTTTTGATGAATACGCCATCGTCGAGGTAGTGCCGCTGCATCCGGATGCGGTCGCCAAGGATGGCGCCTCCCGAATAGGGGCTGGTGGGATCGATCGCGACGACGCCGACAGTCTTGCCAATGGCACGGAACTCGCCGACGATCGCATCGACAAGCGTCGACTTTCCGGCGCCCGGAGCCCCGGTGATGCCGAGGATGAACGACCGGCCGGTATGCTTGTAAAGTTGACGGAGCGAACGCTGGGCCGCCGGGACGCCGTCGTCGAGGTCGCGCATCAGTCGGGCGGCCGCACGTAGGTCGCCTGCGCGAACCGAATCCACTACGGCTTTAGTCATCTTGAGTCCGACCGTTCAAGCGCGGGGATGAACGTTCTCGCGGACGTAATCTACGATTTCCTTCAGCGTGGTGCCGGGCGTGAAAACCCGGTCGACCCCTTTCCGCTTGAGCCTCGGGATATCGTCGTCGGGGATGATCCCGCCGCCGAACACCACCACGTCGTCCATTTTCTTTTCCTTCAGCAGTTCGACGATCCTGGGCAGCAGGTGGTTGTGCGCGCCCGAGAGAATCGACAGGCCGATGCCGTCGACATCTTCCTGAAGCGCAGCGGAAACGATCATTTCGGGCGTCTGGTGAAGCCCGGTGTAGATGATTTCGAAGCCGGCGTCGCGAAGCGCGCGGGCAATGATCTTGGCGCCGCGGTCGTGACCGTCGAGCCCGGGTTTCCCGATCAGGATCCTGATCTTGCGTTCGACTTTTCTGGCCGGTGCCGCCTTCTTCTTCACTGCTGCCACGGGTGCCATGTCATCCCCCCTCTTATCTTTCGATGCCGACACGTGCGTCGATTCCTTTAGAGTAGTAATGCTTGATCTCCCGCATCTCGGTCACGAGGTCCGCGAGTTCGATGAAAGCCGCGGGTGCGTTACGACCGGTGAGGATCAGTTCCATGCCGTCGGGTTTCTGCCGCAATACCTCGAGCACTTCGGCCTCGGGAATCAACCCGAAATCGACGGCGCAATTGATCTCGTCCAGTACAACCACGTCGGCCTGCCGCCCCAGGATGATTCCCTTGGCGAGTTCCCAACCCTGCCGCGCCATGCGCACATCCTCGGCGTCGGGTGAGTTCCGGTTGACGAAAGTGTCCCGCCCGGCCTGGTGGATCTGGACGTTGGCGCCCAGCATCCTGACGCCGTTCAGTTCGCCGTAATCGATCCAACCCTTCATGAACTGGATGATCCGGACCTTGAGGCCGTGTCCCGCGGCCCTGAGCGACAGGCCGAGGGCTGCCGTGGTCTTCCCTTTTCCATTGCCCGTGTAGACTTGGAGGTATCCCTTGCCGATACCGTGCGCATCCATGGGGGGCGTCAGTTCCCCTGGTGGATCACGGCGAGCAGCGTCGCCTCGGATTCCCCAAGGGAGTGAACATGATGGGGCGTCGTCGAGTTGTAATAGATGCAATCGCCTTCTTCCAGCTGGTCGGAGTAATCGCCCAGGAAGATTTCGACCCGTCCCGACAGCACGTAGATAAACTCTTCGCCTTCGTGGACGCTGCGGGGGCTGTTCGGATCCGGATTCGGAGAAAGCCTGACGAGAAAGGGTTCCATCCGGTGCCCGGCCTTGCCCGTCCCGAGCGCCTCGTAGCTGTATTCGGCCTTTCCGCCCCCCTTGAGTTCGACCCGGGAGACGGTGCTGCGGTCTTCCTTGCGGACGATCGAGAAGGCCGATTCCTTTCGCCCGCCGATCAGGGCGGACACAGAGGTTTCGAAGGCGTTGGCGATCTTGACCAGCATGCCGAGCGGAGGGGAGGTCATGTGGTTTTCGACCTGGGAGAGGAGTGCCGCTGAAAAACCGGTTTTCGCGGCGAGTTCCTGGAGGTTGATGCCGCGTGAAACCCGCAGCGCTCGGATGTGTTCGCCCACGGGAACGGCGTTGGCCTCCCCCGCCTCCGGGATCCCGCCCTTTTCGACGGCCACGCGCTCGAGAATATCGTCCATCGATTCGTCGTTGGTGATGTCACGCAAAGGAGGCACCCTCCTTCAAGGCGCTGATGTTCAGCGGAATGAATTTTTCGTATTTTTTCGAGACGACCTTCGGCAGGCACCCGCAAAGCGTATCGATGCCGACTACCCCTGTTTTTGCCGCATAGGCGCCGAGCGCGACCATGGATGCGAGTTGGAGGCTTCCGACGCCCCGCGCGATCTCGTTCGCGTCCACGAAAAGAACCGACAGGTCGGTCCGTTTCACGTCGCCCTTTTCGACGAGCGAACTGTTGACCACGAGCGTTCCCCCGGGAGACATCATCGACTGGTATTTCTCGAGCGAGGGTGCGTTCATCACGACGCACGCCCTCGGATGTCCGACGACCGGCGAACCGATCTCGTCATCGGAAATGACGACGGTGCAGTTGGCGGTGCCGCCCCGCATCTCGACCCCGTAGGCGGGGAAGTAGGTGACCTGACGACCCTCTTCCATCGCGGCGATCGACAGCAGGTTGCCGACCATCAGGATTCCCTGGCCGCCGAAGCCTGCGAAGATCACGTCGGTATTGGTCTTGTCCATGTCCCTCATACGAAATCCGCCTGTTTTCGTTCCTTGAAAGTGCCCAGGGGGAAATAGTCGATCATTTCCCCGAGAACCCGGTTTCTGGCGTCGAGCGGCTTCATCCCCCAGTTGGTGGGACAGGTCGAAAGGAATTCGACGACGGAAAGCCCCATTCGCCGTATCTGCATGTCGAATGCGGTCTTGACCGCTTCCTTGGCTTTCCGGATCTGGGCAGGCGACGAGGTGGCCACCCGGGCCGAGAATGCGACGCCTTCGAGCTGGGCGAGGAGTTCGGCCATCTTGATCGGGTAGCCGTCGTTGGAGAATTCCCGGCCGTAGGGGGAGGTCGAGGTCTTCTGCCCGAGCATGGTCGTGGGCGCCATCTGGCCGCCGGTCATCCCGTAGGTCGTGTTGTTGACAAATATGACGGTCAGATTTTCCCCGCGGTTGGCCGCGTGGATGATCTCGGAGGTGCCGATGGCCGCAAGGTCTCCGTCGCCCTGGTAGGTGAACACGAAGTGATCGGGGAGCGCCCGCTTGACCCCGGTCGCGACGGCCGGTGCGCGGCCGTGCGGTGCCTCGACGACGTCGACGTCGATGTAGTCGTAGAGGAAGACGGAACATCCGACGCACGCGACGCCGACCGTTTTTTCGCGCATTCCGAAATGGTCGATCGCCTCGGCGACGATCCGGTGCGCGATGCCGTGGTGGCAGCCCGGACAGAAATGCGTCTTGACGTCGACAAGACTGTCCGGACGCTTGAAGACCACCTTGTCGAAATGCTGCTTCCCTCCGCCGCTCATGACGTTTTCCCCGCAAGTAGCCGGATCTCGGCCAAAATGTCGTCGGGCGTCGGCATGGCGCAAGGCTTTCCCATGAAACGGACCTTGTCGTGGTGGCTCGTTGAAATCATGACATCCTCGACCATCTGCCCGGTATTCATCTCGACGACCAGCAGCAGGTCGGCTTTCCCGGCGGTTTCGTGAACGAGCGTTTTCGGGAACGGGAACAGCGTGACGGGCCTGATCATCCCGGCGGCTATCCCCTCCTTGCGCGCCCACTGGATGGCCGTCTTGCAGACTCGCGCCGCCGTTCCGAATGCGACCAGGACGATGCGTGCATCCTCGAGGTGATATGACTCGGCACGGACTTCGGCTTTTTCGATTCGTTGAAGTTTTTCGTGAAGCTTCCAGTTGTGTCGCTCGATGTCGTCGTCCTTGAGGTAGAGCGACTTGACGTGCTGCCTCGGACGTCCGGCGCATCCGGTCGTGGCCCACGGCTTGTCTATCGGGCCGGGCGGCTCGCAGAGCCCGGGGGTATACGGCTCTTTCATCTGCCCGATGATGGCGTCACCCAGGATCATGACGGGCGTCCGGTACCGGTCGGCGAGTTCGAAGGCGTGCATGGTCAGTTCGTACATCTCCTGGACGGAGTGCGGGGCGAGGACCGGGATACGGCAGCCACCGTGCCCGCCGCCCTTCACCGCCTGGAAATAGTCGCCCTGGGACGGGGCTATGCCGCCGAGACCGGGTCCGGAGCGGGAGATATTGACGATCACGGCCGGCAGTTCGGAACCCGCCATGTAGGAAATGCCTTCCTGCATCAGCGAAATGCCGGGGCCCGAGGAGGACGTCATCACGCGCTTTCCGGCTGCCGCCGCGCCGAGCAGCATGTTGATGGTGGCGACTTCGCTCTCGGCCTGCAGGAAGACGCCGCCGTGCGCGGCCATGTGGGTCGACATGTATTCGGGGATGTCGTTCTGCGGGGTGATCGGGTAGCCGAAATAATGACGGCAGCCAGCCGCGAGCGCCCCGTGGCAGATCGCCTCGTTGCCCTTGACGAATTCCCGATGGACGGTTCCGGCGTCCGCGTCTTTCATCGCCACACCCTGATCGCGACATCGGGGCACGTCTCGGCGCAGATGCCGCATCCGGTGCATGCGTCGGGAACGGCGAATACGACCGCGGGGTACCCCTGGCGATTGAGCCCATGCCCTGTCTCGATGCAATTTTTCGGGCAGGCGGGAACGCACAGTTCGCACGCCTTGCACCGCTCGAAGTCGATTTCTATCCGGCCGGTAGCGATGACGCTTTCTCCCTCAGTCGTAGTTGGGCTTGAACTCGAAGTGGTGGGACGTTTCGATGAAACGCACGGTGCGCGAGCTTGACCTCATGACGATGGAGTGCGTCTTGGCTCCGCCGCTCGAAAAGCGTACGCCGTGCAGGAAATCGCCGAATGTGACGCCGGTCGCCGCGAACATCACGTGGCTGCGCGCCAGATCGTTCAGGTGGTAGACCTTCGCCGGGTCTTCGATTCCCATGGCATTCGCGCGTTCGGCCTCTTCGCGATTGCGGAACTTGAGGATGCCCTGGAAGTCACCGCCGAGGCATTTGAGCGCCGCCGCCGCGAGGACGCCTTCGGGCGCCCCCCCGATGCCCATGAGCACGTCGACACCGGTATCGGGCGTCGAAGTCGCGATTGCGGCGGCTACGTCTCCGTCGCCGATCAGCTTGATGCGGGCGCCGGCTGCGCGCACTTCCTCGATCAGTTCCTTGTGGCGCGGCCGGTCGAGGATGACAACGCAAAGGTCTTCGACGTATTCGTTTTTTGCCTTGGCGATGCGGCGCAGGTTTTCGGTCGGCGTGGCGTGGATATCGATGACGCCCTTGGCCTCGGGTCCGACCGCGATCTTTTGCATGTAGGTGTCGGGCGCATGAAAGAAACCACCCTCTTCGGCGATGGCGATGACGGCAAGCGCATTGGATCCGCCTGTGGCCACGATCGAGGTGCCCTCGAGCGGATCGACGGCGATGTCGACTCGCGGATTTTCAGCCGCTCCGACCTCTTCGCCGATGTAGAGCATCGGCGCCTCGTCGCGCTCGCCCTCGCCGATCACAACGCGTCCCCTGAACTGGACGTCGCCGAGCGCCTTGCGCATCGCGGTGACCGCCGACTGGTCGGCGGACACGTTGTCGCCGCGTCCCATGCATCGGGCGGCCGCCAGTGCGGCGGCTTCGGTGACCCGGACCACCTCGAGAGCCAGATTTCGATCCACGGTTATCCCCTTCCCATCGGAAGTCGTTTCGTTTTTTGGCCTAGAGCGTCGACAGCAGGTGACCGAGCAGACGGGTCCCTGAATCGACGAACAGGCCGGTCGAGCGGGCCTCGGCCTCGGTATACCGGGAGGCGGTGTTGCCCTGCATCGACGGAGGGGCAGGGTAATAGACGAAAGGAACCGGTTCCTGGGCGTGCGTGCGGATCTTGATCGGGGTCGGATGATCGGGCAGCACGAGGATGCAGAGATCGCCCGCCTTGGCGCGTTCGAGGATCGGGGTCAGCATCTCGGAGTCGATCCGTTCGATCGAGCGAACCTTGTCGGGAGCGCTGCCGTTATGCCCCGCCTCGTCCGGCGCCTCTACATGGATGAGCACGAAGTCTCTCGTCTCGAGCGCCTTGAGCGCGTATTCGGCCTTGCCGGCGAAATTGGTGTCGATGTAGCCGGTCGCCCCGGGCACTTCGATTATATCGAGCCCGAGGTAGATGCCGATTCCCTTGATGAGATCGACAGCGGCCACGACCGCTCCGGACAAGCCGAATTTATCCTGGAAAGAGGTGAAGCGGGGGGCCTTCCCTTGCCCCCACAGCCAGATCGAGTTGGCTTCCTTTTTCCCTTCGGCACGTCGCCGGACGTTGATCGGGTGAGACGGAAATATCTCTCGCGAGATCGCCATCAGTTCGAGGAACAGCTCGGATCCGTCCCCGGTGGGGAGATATTCCGTGATCTTCTTGCCGTGGATGTCATGGGGGGGGGTCGTGATCATGGCATCGCGGCCGCCAGGCCAGACCATGAGGTGGCGGTAGCTGACGCCGGGATAAAAGGAGACCCCTTTTTCGGCCGCGACATCCTTGAGCGCGTTCAGCAATTCGGTCGCCTCGGAGGTTGTGATATGGCCCCCGGAGAAATCGAACATTTCGGAATCGGCGTCTTCCCCATCGATCGTGACGATGTTGCAACGGACTGCGACGTCGTCCGGCGCGAGCTTGACGCCAATCGAGGCGGCTTCGAGCGGAGAACGGCCGGTGAGCTCGCGCGGGTCATAGCCGATGATGCTGAGGTTGGAGACGTCGCTGCCCGGGTACATGTCGACCGGCACGACCTGCACCATTCCGGTCGCCCCATTTTGGGCCATGAAATCCATGTTGGGCTTGAATGCCGCTTCGAGCGGCGTCTTTCCGCCGAGCGATTCGACCGCCCAGTCGGACATCCCGTCACCGATCAGAACGATGTATTTGCTTGCCACTTTGGGACTCCCCTGTCAGTTGAAGCCGAGGACCCGGACCACATCGGCCATGTTCGGCGGCAGCGTCACCGGCGCGACGGACTGCGCGATGGCGTTGTCGGGATCCTTGAGGCCGTGCCCGGTCAGCGTGCAGACGATCGTGTCGCCCTTGGAAAAGAGACCCTGTTTTGAAGATTTTATCACACCGGCGATGGAGGCCGCCGATGCGGGTTCGCAGAAGATCCCTTCGGTTTCCGCGACCATCTTGTAGGCTTCGAGGATCTCTGCGTCGCTGACCATGCCGATCGAGCCCCCTGATTCGTCGCGCGCGGCTTCGGCTGTTTTCCAGGAGGCCGGATTGCCGATCCGGATGGCGGTG
>JANXPS010000319.1 GCA_025357175.1 Deltaproteobacteria bacterium
CTGGAAAAACAACGCGCCCTCCGGGGGTCGAAAATTAATAACGTTTCATACCATCGCAAAACATGTTAGTCAAGGAAAATTCCTGAAATACAAGGGGTTTCAGCGTTTACCGCGAACGGGTCAGCTCCCGAGGCTGCGAAGCGGCCTACCAATGCAATACTCGACATATTTCGGCATAACATCTTGTAACTCCGCGAGAATCGGCCCGGCAAGACGGATTCGGCCGAGCACGGAGGGCGATGACGACTGAAGCGCGCGCCAAGTTTTGACGGCGCCAAGCGACAACGGTTCACCTGAGGGGGCGGGACAGTTCGAACAGACGATCCCCCCTTCCGACCGGATGAAACGAAACGCCCCGTCCGGATTCGATCCGCACGCCTTGCATGCGACCAGATTCGGCCCCCAACCGGCGGTTGCCAGCATGGAGGCTTCCGTCCGGACGACAACCGCACCCGGAGCCTCCCCCAGCGCAAGTGAACGCAACCCGGAATATAGAGCTTCGAATGCCTTCGGTTTCGGTCCCGATTGAGGGAAAAGGTTAACCGCCATCTCGAGGAGATAATCGGCATGGCGGACTTTCTCCCAGTCTTCCACGATTTCCCAGAAGGAAGCGACCAGCACGACCTGTTCAAGCACCGGCATCCTGTCGGATACGGCCGACCATGATATGTCGAGGAGAAAATAGCGTTGCAGGACGCCGCCGAACCGTTTGCGGCTTTTCCGGGCTGACCTGCCGAGAAGGGACACGGTTCCCTGGGATTCGGAAAACAGCGTGAAACGACGGTCCGCTTCGCCCATGTCGGTCGCACGAACGAGAAATGCGCGCGAGGAATGGAGGGTCCGTGGTGCGGAGGACGGCATCGGTTTGGGTCTATTTCCCCATGGTGACGATTCGGACCTGACCCCTGTCGCCGAATGGAGACATCCGGCGGCCGTTGAGCGTCCCGATGACGCCACCCGCGTTGCCCAACTTTAGAAATATCTTCCGGCGGGCCTGAATGCTTAATTTGTCTCCGGGATAAAGCATGGTGTCCAGGGGTTCGTCGTCGTCGAGACTGTACATCAGCCATGTCTGGTCGTTGGCCTCGAGATAGAGCTGGTACGGAGGCAGGTCGGCCTGCGACACGGATATGGGGGCGTTATCGGGGGCAGCAGCCGGTGAAGCAGTCTCGACCCGTTTGGCAAGGTTGTCGCCCGCAGGCTGAGCAACGGCTGGCTTTATCCCGGAGACAGGAACACCGGCCGGGGAGGGAATGGCAGGTTGGCGGATCGGCCGGGAAGAATACCAGGAAAGACCGGTGCCGATCACCAGGACGAGAAAGGCCGCAAGTAGGTAATAAACCATGCGGTTGCCTCGTTCGCGAGCGCGTACCGCCCAATGAGGGCTTACCGCGACGGTCTTCAGGGGGTCGGTAATGGCGGATTCGCCTGCGAACTCGGCGTATTCCCGGATCATCGGTTCGGGGTCCTCGCCCAGGAATGCTGCATAGCTTTTGATGAAGCCGACGGAAAAGACTCTCGCGGGAAACCCTTCGAAGTGACCTTCCTCCATACCTCGAAGGTATTTGATGCTGATCTTGAGCTCAGTCGAAACATCGACAAGCACCCGTCCGAGTGCCTCCCTCCTGGCTTTGAATTTTTCGCCTGCACCCATGATTTCGGTTCCTATCTTTTTGTGGAATCGATGAGATTGAGCTGATCGGCGACCTGGCGCCTGATCGCTGGATCGTTGTTCGTCGCCAGGATATTCATGAAGATTTTCCGGGCGTCTTCCCGTCGTTCGAGATTGACGTAGAGCCTTCCCAGTTCCATTTGCCCCTGGATGAAACCCGGATTCCGTGAAACGGCCCCTTCCAGCAGGTTGACTCCCTCGGCAATCCGTTTTTCTTCGACGAGAACCGATGTTCGTGCGAGATATGCGTCGAGAAACTTGTCGTTTACGGAAATCGCCTTCCCGTACATTTCGTCGGCCTTGGAGTACCGCTTGAGGCGGCGGTATTCCTCGCCCATGTTGAACCAGGCCAGCTCGGGAGAGATGTAATAGACATCCTTGGCCGCGATTTCGAATTCTCTCAATGCCTCGTCGCTTTTTCCCTGAAAACTCAGCGAGGAGCCGAGCCCGTTATGGGCCTCGGGATAGTCGGGCTTCCTGCTGATAGCCGCGCGGAAGTGGCGTTCGGCGACATCGTTCTCGCCACGCGCCTGGTATGCGAACCCGAAACCGAGTTCGACCTCGGGATTATCGGGATCCAGCTGTGACGCTTCGGAAAGTTCCCGCATGGCCATCGGGATATTGTTCTGCCTGAGGTAGGTGATCCCCATTTGCATGTGGGCGCCCGCACCGGCTTTGCGATCGATTTGTGGCGAACTCGCACAGCCCGACGCGAGCAGGGCCGCGAGCGCGATCCAGCCCCTGTAGCCGATCACGACCGTTTCCCGAGAAACAGGGAAAGTCTTTTTCGGGCCGCAGCCGGAATCTTTTTCGGGTCGGTCAGGATGGCGTACTCGAGCGAGTTGGAACAGCCGCACCCGGATCGCGCCGATAATCTCTTTGCCACATCGACGACGATCTTTTTCGAATTCTCGACATTTTGCCGGAGGACGGCGATGATCGCGTCTACGGATACATCTTCGTGCCCCTCCCGCCAGCAATCGTAGTCGGTCGCAAGCGCCAGCGTCGAGTAGCAGATCCCCGCTTCGCGTGCAAGCTTGGCCTCCGGCATGTTCGTCATACCGATTACGTCCACGCCCCATTTCCGGTAGATTGCGGACTCGGCCCTTGTCGAAAAAGCGGGGCCCTCCATGCACAGGTATGTTCCGCCCTTGTGGACGCGCTTCACGGTTTTTTTGGCGGAAGCAAGTGCGATACTCGCGAGGGACGGGCAAACAGGGTCGGCGAACTGCACGTGTCCGACCACACCGTCGGAAAAGAAGGTGCCTGCCCTCTGTTTCGTGTTATCGAAGAACTGGTCTACCACGACGATATCGCCGGGGCGTATCTTCTCTTTCATGCTGCCTACGGCCGATATCGAAAGAATGGCTGTCGCGCCCATTTTCTTCATTGCGTAGATGTTGGCGCGGTAGTTGATTTGGGAAGGCCCGATCAGATGCCCCCGCCCGTGCCTGGGCAGGAAAACGACCGTGGTCCCCGCGATTTCACCGACGATAAGCGCATCGGAGGGGTCGCCGAAGGGCGTCTTGACGTTCACTTCCCGGATTTTTCCCATCTCTTCGATGTCATATAATCCCGATCCACCGATAACGCCCAATATATTCTTCATGATCCCGTCTTCTCCTCCCGCCATCTTGACCAACCGAACAATATTAAATGCTAACCGCCCGGGGGCTCAACCCCAATCTGGTCGCTTCACGCCTTTTGTCCGGCGCTGAGCTGCCCGCAGGCCGCGCTGATATCGTTTCCGCGACGGCCGCGGGTGATCGCAAGCATTCCCGCATCGATGAGCACGTCCCGGAAGGCATCCGCCACGGAACGGGGGGGAGAAACGAAATCGCCGAATTCGTGCGCATTGAAGGGAATCAGGTTTATCTTGACCGGTATCCCCTTAAGAAGACGTGCGACATCCCGGGCGTCCGCGAGCGAATCGTTGACTCCCTGGAGGAGAACATACTCGACGGTGACCTTGCGTCCCCGGTGAAGCGGGATTTCCCTCATGGCTCCGACAAGTTCCTTCAAGGGGTATTTACGGTTGATAGGCATCAGCTCGGAACGCAGATCGTCCCGGGCGGCGTTGAGAGAGACGGCGATGCTCACGGGAAACCGCTCGGAAAGCGACAGCATCCTGGGCACCACACCCGCGGTCGATACGGTTACCCGCTTGCCGGCAAGATGGAACCCGTAAACCGATAGAAGAATCTCGATGACCCGGGATACCTCGTCGTAGTTTTCGAGAGGTTCTCCCATCCCCATGAACACGATGTTCGTCAGGAGCTGATCCCGTGCCTTGAGTCGTTTTCCGGCAAAAACAACCTGGTTCACGATTTCGGCGGCGGTCATGTTTCGTTTGAATCCGATCGCCCCCGTGGCGCAGAACCCGCACCGCATGGCGCACCCGACCTGCGACGAGACGCAAAGCGTCGTTCGCCCCTCCTCGGGGATCATCACGCTTTCTACCGATTCTCCATCCTGGAGACGGAAGAGATATTTTTCGGTTCCGTCCGACGAACCATCGACCAGCTCGCATGCCGGCGCCGTAAGCGTGCATCCCGCGGACAGTTGATCCCTGAACGGTTTGGACAGGTCGGTCATCCCGGAGAAATCATCGGCAAACCGCTGGTAAAGCCAGCGGGACATTTGCCGGGCGCGAAAACGCTCTTTCCCTTCGGCGGAAAAGAAAGACTCCAGTTCCCCGATCGGCATTCCTTTCAATTCGACAGGCATCAGGACATTCTATCCCAAAAACAAAATCCCCGGCTCGCCGAGTGTCGGTCGAGCCGGGGATTCAGGTATCGAATCGAATTATTGCCGATCAGGAAACGATATCGAGACCTCTGAAGAACCAGGCGATTTCGACCGCGGCGGTTTCGGGAGCATCCGAACCATGGGCGATATTCTCGCCGATGCTGTCCGCGAAGTCGGCACGGATAGTTCCGGGGGCGGCCTTCTTGGGATCTGTCGCCCCCATCAGTTCACGATTCAGGGCGATGACATCTTCCCCTTCGAGGACCATGACCACCACCGGACCCGAGGTCATGAACTCGCAAAGTTCGCCGAAGAACGGCCTCTCGCTATGAACCGCGTAGAAACCTTCGGCGTCCTTGCGGTTCAACTGCCGCATCTGCATCGCGACGATGCGGATCCCGGCCTTTTCGAACCGGCTGACGACCTGGCCGATGACGCCCTTCCGGACGCCGTCGGGCTTGACGATTGAGAGCGTTCGCTGGATCACGGTTACATCACCGCCTTGGCGAGATCGTAACCGGCCTTGAGCGCCCGCTTGTTCATGTCTTCGGTCCCTTTCGGGACACGGGACAGGACGGCCTTTTCGACCGAGGCATATGTGACCATATTGGCGAGCGCCGTAATGGCGCCGGTGGCGACGATGTTCGCGACAAACGCCTTGCCGATTTCTTCCGACGCGGTCTTGACGATCGGAAGCTTGATGACCCTGAAGTCGCCCTTGGGGGTCTCGCGAACGAAGTCCTCGTCGACCAGCAGAATGCCGGTCGACTTGATGTCCTTGTAGTACTTGTTGGCGGCTTCCTGGGTCAACGCAAGGCAGATGTCGATCGAGGTGGCCTTGGGGAACTGGATTTTCTTGTCGGAAATGATGACCTCGGACTTGGAAGCGCCGCCGCGTGCCTCGGGACCGTAGGACTGGCTCTGGACCGAGCTGATTCCGTCATAGATCGCGGCCGCCTCGGCGAAGATCACGCCGGCGAGGATAAGACCCTGCCCACCCGAACCGGAGAAACGGATTTCATACTGGCTCATCGGATCAGGCCCTCCCTTCGAGCTTCTGACGCACGCCGGCCGACATGGCGGCGTAGGTTTCGCAGTATTCGGGTGCATTTTCTTTCTTGTAAAGGACGCCCAGCGGCAGCTTGCCTTCGGTCTTTTCGGCCGGAAGCTTGTCGAATGCCGCCAGAGGCATGAAGGTGTCCTTCATCCAGAGCAGCTGATCGGTCGCGTTCTTGAACTTGTTGCGGCGGCCGTGGGTCGTCGGACAGGCGTTGATGATTTCGACCACGGAAAGGCCTTTGTGATTGATCGCTTCGATCAGGATCTTGTCGAGTGCGGGAACGTGGTAGGCGGTGCCACGCGCAACGAACGAAGCACCCGCGCCGATCGCAAGTTTGGGGATATCGAAGTTCGGGTCGATATTTCCGTAAGGCATCGTAGTGGCGTTATGCCCCTTGGGAGTGGTCGGCGAATGCTGTCCGCCGGTCATCCCGTAGATGTAGTTGTTAAGGACGAGCACGGTGATGTCGATATTGCGCCGGCAGGCGTGGATGAAGTGGTTGCCGCCGATCGCAGTCGCATCGCCGTCGCCGCTGAGCGCGATGACGCGCTTGCCGGGGGCAGCCATCTTGACGCCGGTCGCGAACGTCAAGGCGCGGCCGTGCGCGGTGTGAAGGGTGTTGGCGTCGAGATAGCCCGGGAGGCGGGAGGCGCAGCCGATGCCGGAAACCACAGCCAGATCATCCTTGTCCTGCTTGATCGCATCGAGGGAGCGGATCAGCGATTTGAAAACGATGCCGTATGTGCAACCTGGGCACCAGATGTGCGGCAGCTTTCCGCCGCGGATATACTGGTTGTAATCGAAAGCCATTACTTGACCTCCTTGATCTTCGCCAGGATCTGGGCGGGATAGATGGGGTCGCCGTCGACACGGAAGATGCCCGTGATCCCGCACTGCCCTTTGGAAACACGCTGGACTTCGAGAATGATCTGACCAAGCGAGAGCTCGGGGACGATGATCGTCTTGACCTGCTTCGCCATGGCTGCGACTTCTTCTTCGGGGAACGGCCACATGGTCAGCGGACGGAAGAGGCCGACCTTGATGCCTTCG
>JANXPS010000137.1 GCA_025357175.1 Deltaproteobacteria bacterium
CGCCAGCACAAGATCACCCCGCAGGCGAAAAGGCCCGTCGCGACCAGCACGACCAGGATGCCCATTCGCCGCCACCGGGGGAAGAACCGCGTCGAAACGCCCTGCCATACGAGCCAGACGGCGATCGGGAGCGACAGGAAAACGGCCGCGTAGAAGGAGAGCGAGAGCAGCGTGAGGAACGGCTCGGACGGGTCGTAGGCGACCAGCTTCTTCCCGAGCAGCGGAATCAGGAAGTCGAGGAGCCGTTCGGATTCGAAAAAGCATCCGGCCGTCAGCAGGATGATCAGGGCGAGCAGAATTCCCAGCCCTTTGCGGGCGCGGTCCAGTTCGCCGAAGACGGCCTGGATGCGGTCGGCGTTGATCTCCATTCGGACCTTATCCGACCGTGATCCACGGGGGGCCGAAACGGAGCGTCGGCTGGGCGTCGCCCACCGGCACGCCCTGGCCGTCCTTGCCGCAGGTGCCCAGCCCGAATCCCAGGTCGCTGCCCACGGCGTCGATCATCCCGAGCGCCTCGGGGCCGTTGCCGGTGATCGTCGCACCGCGCACTTGTTCGCCCCGGCGGCCGTTTTCGATCCGGTATCCTTCGGCCACCTCGAACATGAAGTCGCCGGTCACGGTATTGACCTGGCCGCCCCCCATCTTCACGACGAACAGCCCCCGGTCCACGGGCGCGAGAACCGATTCGGGCGTCGACGATCCCGGCAGGATGATCGTGTTGGTCATCCGCGGGATCGGTTTGTGGCGGTAGGATTCGCGGCGGCCGTTGCCGGTGGGAACGGCGCCGTCCTTCATCGCCGAAAGCCGGTCGTGCAGCAGTCCCCTGAGCACGCCGTTCTCGACGAGCAGCGTCCGCCGGCCCGGTGTGCCCTCGTCGTCGATGCCGAAGGAGCCGCGCTTTCCGGGGACGGTCGAATCGTCGACGATCGTCACGAGCGGGCTGCCGACCGCCTTCCCCATCGAGTCCTTGTAGACCGACATCCCCTGCTGCGCAAGGTCGGCTTCGAGTCCGTGCCCGATCGCCTCGTGCACCATCGTGCCGCCCGCCTCGGCCGAGAGCACGACCGGCATCCGTCCGCCCGGCAGCTTCGCCGCGGAAAGATTGCGCAGCGCCCGCCCCGCGGCCTGCCGGGCCAGCGTCTCCGGGACGAATTCCTCGAGGAACTCGAAGCCCGACGTGCCGCCCCCCGTCTCGTACCCCATCGTCAGGCCGCCGTCGTTTCCGGCCACGCACTGGACGGTGAGAAGCGAGTGCGTCTGCACGTCGGAGGCGAACACGCCGGGGTGCGCCGCCACTTCGATCTTCCGCTCGATTTCGCCGTAGGTGGCGCGGACCTGACGCACCAGCGGTGACTCGCCACGGGCGACCCGATCCATCAGCGCGGCGAGCGCGACCTTCTCGCCGATCGCGCGCGAATCTGGCGCGATCCGGACGGGCGACGGATTCCGGGAGCGGGCCGAAGAGGCGGGCAGGGAGACGGCCATGCCGCCTCCCTCGGCGTATCGGGCGAGATCGTACGCCAGCGCCTTGAGCGCGGGCGCGCCGAAGTCGTTGGTGTAGGCGTAGAAGGTCCTGCCGCCGCAGATCAGGCGGACGCCGACGCCCGAGTCGGTGCCGGCGACGATCCGCTCGGCCTTTCCGTCCTCGAACAGGACGTTGAGCGCCCGGACTTCCTCGGAAAACAGTTCGCCGTATTCGCCGCCTCGCGAGAGCAGCGCCTTCAAGACCGGGGCGACGTCGATATTCGAGAGCATCGGGCCTGCGTCCTTTCGTTGTTGCGGTCGTTGTATACTCTTCAATAAGATTTGAATATCACTTCCGGGGATCATGATGAAAGCCAAAGTTCCGGGCATCGCTCTTGCCCTCCTTCTCGTTGCGGGAAACGCGATCGCTTTTCCGATAAGTTCCGGCACCCGCAGTGCCGTTCACTCCCGCGGCCGCGCCTACGCCTCGTTCCTGTCCGGGCACCTCGCCTACCGCGAGGGGCGCCTGGACGACGCGCTGGCCGATTTCCGGACGGCGCAGGAATACGCGGGCGGCGACGAGCCCGAGATCCTGTTCGAGACGGCAAACATCCTGGTCAAGAAGGGGCAGCTCGCCGACGCGGGCAAGGTGCTCGTCCGGGTCCTGGCGGCCGACGACAACAATGTCCGCGCCCGCTACCTGCTCTCCGGAGTCCAGGCCGCGACCGGCGAGAAGGAAAAGGCGCTGGCGGGTTACCAGCGGATCCTCGCCGACGACCCCGGCAACGAGGAGGTGTACGTCCACGTTTCCACGCTCTACGCCGACATGGGCGAACCCGACAAGGCCGAAGAGCAGCTTTCCGCGCTGATCGTCAAATCCCCGTCCTCGTTCCTGGCCCGCTACTACCGCGGCCGGTTGCGTTTCTCCCGCAAGATGCTCCAGCCGGCCCTCGACGATTTCGACAAGACGATCGAGCTGCAGCCCGACTTCGACAGCGCGCTGATCGAGGGGGCCGCGGTTCTCGAGGCGATGGGAAAGAACGCGGAAGCCGAGACGCGCTACCGGAAAGTGCTCGAAAACAGCCCCAACAACCCGTTCGTCCGGGAGCGTCTCGGGCGGATCCTCATTCTCGAAAACAAGATCGACGCGGCACTGGGGCAGTACGAGGCGCTCAAGACGCAGGTTGGCAGCAACGTCGATTTTCGCGAGAAACTGGGCCTTCTCTATCTCGACCGGGGTCGGTACGACGACGCCATCGTCGAGTTCCGCTTTGTTCTTTCCGCCAAGGCGGACGCGGCGCAGGTTCACTATTTCCTCGGGAACGCCCTGGAAGGCAAGGGGGTCGTCGACGAGGCCGAGGCGCAGTACCGGGCCGTAACCCCCGATTCGACCTATTACCGGGACGCCATGCTCCACCTGTCGGTAATGCTGCGGCAGGGGAAAAAGTTCGAAGAGGCGTTGAAGGTCGCCGCGGCGCTTCGCGAGAAATTCCCGGGGGATGCCGACCTGCTGATTTTCCAGGCGGGCATGTTCGAGGAAATGAAGCGGTACGACGAGTCACTGGCGCTCCTGAAGGAGGCGTCTGCGAAGAATCCGAAAAACGCGGGCATTTTCTTCGCGATGGGCGTGGTCCAGGACAAGATGGGGCGTTTCGACGACCTCGTCTCCTCGATGGAAACCGCGATCGCGCTCGAACCGGAAAACGCCACGGCGCTCAACTACCTGGGTTTCACCTACGCGGAGAAAAACATCAAGCTGGCCGAGGCCGAATCGCTCATCGAACGCGCCCTCAAGGTACGTCCCGGCGACGGCTTCTTCCTGGACAGCCTCGCCTGGGTCTGCTATCGGCAGGGGCGCTTCGAAAAAGCCGCCGACCTTTTGCGCCAGGCGCTCGGGACCATCCCCGACGATCCCGTCGTGCTCGATCACATGGGCGACGTCCAGGTCAAGCTGGGGAAGGACGCCCAAGCGATCGACTGGTTCGAAAAGGCGCTAGCCCACGGCCCCGACAAACCCGACGAAATTCGCGCAAAGATCGAGAAACTCCGGAAGTCGGCCCCCCCCGCCAGGTGAGGACCGGCCGGCTTTTTCTGGTCGCCGCCGCGCTTCTTTGCTACGGGTGCGCCGGGCGCGGCCTTCTGCCCGGGCCCGAGGCGCGCGAGGCGTCCGCCTTCTTCGGGAATGCCGAGGCCCGGTTCTCTTTTCCCGTGTCGGCTTCGTTCTCGGGCGTGGTCGAAAACGGCGATGAAGCGTTTCCGTTCATCGCGGGCGTCTGCGCCGCGAGCCATGACAACGAATCGGTGGGACTGTACGACCCCATGGGCCGCGTCGTGATGATGCTGTCCAGCAATGGCGCCGTCGTTTCCCTCGAAGCAGGCCCAGTCGCCGGGCCCCTTGCACGGTTGGGCGGAAAGAAGGCGCCGGCCGGGGAACTGTCGATCGGCCGCATCCTGTGGGGCGCCCCGGGGTACCCCGTGGGGCGTGGGGAATACCGCAGCAGCGGCGACGGCGGCTGGCAATTCTCCGACGGCCGCCAGACGTTGCGCACCGATGCGACCAGGCGATGCATCGCCGGGGCCGAATATTCGATCGCCGGCAGCGCCGTGGCGGTTTCCTACCCGGGGTGCGAACCGGATTCGGCGCCCTCGGTCGTCATGCTGGATGTTTTCGGTGCCAAGGTCGAACTACGGAGGGATACCGAATGAGGCGTTCGTCTATCATCGCAGCCTTCGTCGCGGGCTTTCTGGTTGCCTCGTGCGGGGGGAAGGAACCGGGGCAGGGGAAGTCCGCCGCTCCCGGGGGCGCGGCGACGCCGGCTTACGGCGACGCGATCGTGGACGGAAGCATCGGCGACGTCAGCGGCTTCCTCGGCGCCGTGACCTCCGACTCGGCGTCCCACGCGGCGTCGGGCCTCGTGTTCAATGGCCTCGTCAAGTACGACAAGGATCTCAAGCTCACCGGCGATCTCGCCGAAAAATGGGAGGTCTCTCCCGACGGGCGAAAGATCACCTTCCACCTGCGCAAGGGGGTCAAGTGGCACGACGGTGCTCCCTTCGGTTCCGCCGACGTGCTGTTCACCTACCAGCGGATGATCGATCCGAAGACGCCGACCGCCTATGGCGAGTCGTTCCGGCAGGTTACGCGGGCGACCGCCCCCGACCCCGACACGTTCATCGTCGAATACGACAAGCCGTACGCCCCGGCGCTCGAATCCTGGGGGATGGGCGTGCTCCCGAAGCATCTGCTCGAGAAATACGAGGACATCTCGAAGAGCCCGCTCAACCGCGAGCACCCGATCGGGACGGGCCCCTACAAATTCACCGAGTGGAAATCCGGCGAAAAGATCGTCTTCGACGCGAACCCCGAATACTACGAGGGGCGCCCCTTCATCTCGCGCATCATCACCCGGATCATTCCCGACCAGGCGACGCAGTTTCTCGAACTGAAATCCGGCGGGCTCGACGAGATGACGCTGACGCCGCTCCAGTTCAGCCGAAAATCCGACGACGCCTCCTTTCGGGCGGCCTTCAATAAATACCGCCATCCCCAGCTCGCCTACACCTATCTCGGCTTCCGCCTCTCCCACCCCTTCTTTACGGACAAGCGGGTCCGCCAGGCGATCTCGTACGCCATCGACAAGAAGCAGCTGATCGACGGGGTCCTGTTCGGGCTGGGGCAGGAAGCGACCGGGCCGTATCTGCCGGGCTCCTGGGTCTACAACCCGAACGTGAAGCGCTATCCGCTCGACCTCGCGAAGGCGAAGGCGCTTTTGGCCGAGGCCGGCTGGAAGGATGTCGACAACGACGGCGTGCTCGAAAAAGACGGCCGCAAATTCATCTTCACGGTGATCACCAACGCCGGAAACGACAGCCGCGCCAAGACGGCGGCGATCATCCAGCAGGACCTTGCCGCGGTCGGCATCAAGATCGAGATCCG
>JANXPS010000078.1 GCA_025357175.1 Deltaproteobacteria bacterium
CGGCCGCGCGGACCTCGATGCCTTTAGCGGAAAGGTCGCCCGCATTGGCCGGGGTTCGTGCCACGGCGATAACCTGCGACGCAGGCAGCGTCCTCAACAGCGCATCGAGAACCAGATGGCCAAGATGGCCGGTGGCTCCAGTAACCAGAATTTTTCCCATGGGGTTTTCCTCCTGCCGATTGGATGCAATTCCTGGCGGTTCGCCGCCCCTCGCCCGGATATTCCAAAACGATCCGGGGCTGCCTTGCGGTCTTTGTCCGGGGAACATGGCCGCGCGGGGGGCGAGGAGGTCGAAAAGTGAAACTTCCGGAACCACCCCCCGACTGGAAAAAAATCTTCGGCGGGAGCATGGATGAAATCGTCGCATTCCTGGGGCAGGAGGAATGCCGCAATCTGGTTGACGGATTCCCTGCCAAGGGAACCGCACTAGCCAACCTCAACGACCTGCATGGGCGCGGACTCCTCGGAAAAAGCAAGATCGGCAGGAAGTTTTATTTAACGTGGCCGACAATTTACCCGACCTGATCGGCGTGAAGACCGGCTGTGAGAATCTACGCTTTCCTTGAAAGCCTGCGGGTTGCGAGGTACGGGAACATTCCGATGCCGAGCAGAAGCATCGTCGACGGTTCCGGTACGGTCCGGACCGAAATATCGTCGAACAATCCCCAACTTTCCATTTCGTCGTCGCCCCGGACATTCAACGACAGGTCGTAAACTCCGGCTTCCGGGGCGGTCCAGCTCCACCGCATCCAGGGAGTGATCCCCACCCCGGCCTGGCCATCAAATGCGTCCGCCACGTTCAGGCGAATCGGGACATAGGCCGATCCGTTCGACCGGATTTCCACCCATGAAGCGTCGAAAACGTAAGGCGGATAGTCCATTGTGCCGAAGGCGGCCTGTCCTGAAACCGTATCCCCCTTGCGCAATGAGATCGATTGAGTGAGGGATATTACGGCTTTCCCGAGATAAAAATAGGGCAATCCGTCCGGTCCGATGACATCCAGATCCCTCCAGGCGGTTCCCATCATCGAAAGGAATCGGTTGCCGTGCGCCGGTGCCAGATACAGGCTGCTGCCAACCACCGCGGGGCGGGGATAAAAGCCCGCGGCAAACCGATCGAAGGGAGGATCGACCGGCCCGAGCTCTCCGCCGCCGATAGCCAAGGCAATCCACGCACCCTGATCGCTGACGCCGAGCTTCCACCCCGATGTATCACCCGACTCGAAACTTCCGTTCACAAGGCCCGCCTGAACCGCCGTGGGGCCGAGAAGGAACGAGACGATCCAGATCAAAAAGGCTCCAGAAAACGACAGAGAGTGGGAATTCCGGGATTTCCGCATCATGGCGCCTCCCTCCTTCATTCACTTGGCGCAGTCGATTGCAGGAATCGAGCCTTGCCGGCAATAAGCCGCAAGCTGCTAAGAGTAAACAAGTCCACGAATTTACAATCAGGGCAATGATGAAATAATTTCACAATGCGGGAGTGAAATTACCCCAAGTGATCTCCGGAAAACATCGGAGGCGCCGATGGCGCCGGATCCCTGATCTTTGCCCCTCGTTGATACCCGCGGGCCCGTTCCGGTTGTCAAACGTCCCAGTTGTCGATCTTCATGGTGCCCTGCTTCGCCAGGTTCACCTGCATCTTGAAGACGCGGTCGAGCATTTGCGGTTCGTGCCCCGCCTTGCGCGCCAGGCATTCGCTGCGCGCCATGTCGAAGTAGTCCTTAAGGATCGGCTTGTAGTCCGGGTGGGCGCACCGGTCGATGATGAGCTCCGCGCGGCTCTTCGGATCCAGCCCCCGCAGGTCGGCCAACCCCTGCTCCGTCACCAGCACGTCCAGGTCGTGCTCCGTGTGGTCCACGTGCGGCACGTGCGGTACGACGCAGGTGATACCGGTCGGGTCGCTTTTCGTGGGACGGGCCGACGGCGTGTGCATGATGGAAAGGTACGCGTTGCGCAGGAAGTCGCCGGACCCTCCGATACCGTTGATCATCCGCGTCCCCCCCACCAAGGTGGAGTTCGCGTGTGCGTAGATGTCGAACTCGACCGGCGTGTTCATCGCGATGCACCCGAGCCGGCGGATCGGTTCCGGGTGGTTGGCGATCGAAAGCGGCCGCATCAGCACCTTGTCGCAGTACTTGTCCCACGAGCCGTAGAAACGCTTGAATCCCTCGACGGAGAAGGAGAGCGAGACCGTGGAGGCGAAGTCCAGCTTCCCCGAGTCGAAGAAGTCCAGCATGGAGTCCTGCAGCACCTCGGTCCACACCTTGAGGCCCGAGAACGGCCCATCGGCCAGCCCGCCGATGACCGCGTTCGCGATGGAACCGACGCCGGACTGGAGCGGCAGCAGATTCTTCGGCAGCCGACCCTCCTTCACCTCGAACCGGAAAAAGTCGAGGATGTGGTTGGCGATGGCGGTGGAAGTGTCGTCCTGCTCGCTGAAGGAACGGCCGTTGTCGGGATGGGTCGACTCGACGATCGCGACGATCTTGTCGGTGTCGACACGGACGTAGGGCGAGCCGGCCCGGTCGTCCACCCGGCTGATCAGGTATGGGAGGCGGTTGGGCGGATTGATCGGCTCGATGATGTCGTGCAGCCCCTCGAAGCTGGGGATGGCCGTGTTGATCTCGATGATGATCCGGTCGGCGATCCGGACGATCTCCGGCACGGCGCCGCAGGAGGCGGTGAGCACCAGCCCGCCGTCCTCGGTGATGGCGGAACATTCGATGATGGCGATGTCCAGCCGGCCGCCGTTGTCCTTGGTGTAGAAGCCGTAGCCGAGGTCCTGGGCGAACATGGAGAGGTGCCTGTCGCCCATCCGGATGCGCCCCTCGTTGATGCCCGCCTGGATGTTCTTGCCGGTCTGGTACGGCCAGCGGCGGTCGATCATGTCGAGCGACGCCCAGCGGTCCTCGGTCTCGACGCCGACGGAGGCACCGATGAAGAGGTTGAACCTCAGCTTGCCCTGAAGATTGTTTTTTTCGACGTGATCCGCCAGGGCGATCGGGACCGCCTTCGGGTAGCCGGCCGGCGTGAAGCCGGACCAGCCGACGTTCATCCCGTTCCGGAACAGCGGAATGACCTCTTCCACCTTCCGGATCCGGTCGTGAAGATTGGCTTTCCTGATTCTCCCAAGCAATTCCGACATGTGACGACATCCTCCTTTGATGGAAAGTCCGTGCGATGGGAATTCATTCGTTCAGATCGAACGTTCGTTCGATAATATCGTAGCACCGGCTTCTTCCCCGTGCAATAATGAACCCGTGTCGGTCAATGAATCGTTTTATGAATCGGCATGTTGCAGGGGGAGGAATGAAAGCGGAGCGCCGCATCGCGTTGATCGAAGCCGGAACCCGGCTGTTCGCCGAACGGGGGCTGAACGGCGTCAGCGTCCGGGAACTGTCCCGGAGCGCCGATGCCAGCATATCGATGGTCTCCTACTATTTCGGCGGCAAGGAGGGGCTGTACGCGGCGGTTCTCGAGGAGCAGTTCGCCTGCTTCGACCAGATCGAGGAGATCCGGAAACAGGGGGGCGATCCGCTCGCCATGATCGAGGGCTATATCCGCTGGACCATCCGGCGGCACCGGACCCACCCGTACCTGCTTCGCTTCTATACGAGCGAGCTGACGAACCCCACCCCCTATTTCGCGAAGATCGTTTCCCCCGCCATCGAGAAAGTGATCCGGACGCTCGCGGAAATCATCGCCGATGGGATGCGGCGCGGGCAGTTCCGGACGAACATCCACGCCGTGAGCGCTGCCACGGCGCTGGCCGGCATGGTCAGCTACCACATGCTGAGCACGTTGGCGACCCAGGCGCTTTTCGGCCACGCGCCCGTGGAAGACGAGTCACTGATCCGGGACTATCTGGCGATCTTCACGCGGGGGATCCAGGCGGGATAACACTTGTCCGTTCCGAAATCAACTTGTCCCGCATCCCGGCGATCTCCTGCCAGGGTGTGCCTGGACGTAACTCCCGGAGTGCGGACGGAATCTTCTTGGTTGCCTCGCCAACAACTTCCAGGCAACGGATAACGGCCTGCTGCGTTTTCCGGTCTTGCCGAAACGCGTCGAACGTCATCCCCTCCGTGTAGGCATGGATGTCTTCTATTGCCTGGAGGATATCCGACAGGTAGTCGCGAACCTCGCGACGGTCAGACAAACCTGACATCGGAAAGGATCCGCTTCCCGATGTAGGATCGGAGGACCTTGCGCGTGACGAGATCGATCTTTCGTCCCAGTATTTCCTGAAGGCGTCGCTCCAACCGCATGAAAGCGATGAACCCGACCGGACGGGAAAAGGAGACAAGGAGATCGACATCGCTGCTTTCGCTCGCCGTCCCGGCCGCGACCGAACCGAATACGCCGATCTCGCTCACACCGAAGGAACCGGCCAGTTCCTCCTTGTGCGCGGCCAGCGTGGCCTCGACACGCTCGAACGTGAAATCCACCGCGGGATTCAATCCGTATCTCCCCTTCCTCGCGTATCCTTGTCGGTCGACGGCGAACCGCCCACCGGCTTCAGTATACCCATCCTGAAAACTGTGGGAACAGCAACATCCGCGAGCAGGCCGGCATCGGCTTCAGCGACGGGCCGCTCGGGTGTTTTTCACCGATCTCCCACTGACGAACCGTTGACAGGCTCGTGTTCAGCACCGAAGCCAACACCGCCTGACTCAACTTGAACCGGTCCCGCAAGGCCCGGATCTTCTCACTCGTATAATCGGGCATCGGGGCGAGACGGAGGGCGTCGTACTCCCGCATCCGGCGCTTGTCGATGAAACCGGCCGAGGATGATCAGCTCGACAATCCCGGGATGAAGTAGTCGGCCGCATGTGCGGGAAGACCAAAGCGTACCGGCCCTTTGGGGGTATCTGAAACGAGGAGTCGTTCGTCGAGGAGCTGGCCGAGCAGCTTCCTCCCCGTGCGTTCCGCCAAGCCGGAACCGCGGACAAGGTCACCACGGCCGACTTCTCCACGAAGGAGCGCCTCGCAGATCATGCGGGATGCCTCGATCCGGAGGGGTTCCCCTTGCGGCTCCGGCGGTGGAAGAGTCCGGGTCGATCGTAACGCAACGTATCCCTCGACGCGCTCCAGCAGGCCAGGAAGATCGAGTTGCTTTGCCATGAAGTCGACCTGATCCAGGCAGACCTCGAAGAAGAAGCGGCAGAAGCTCGCAAGACCTTCATTCGAGAGATTTCCGCGTCCGTCGAGATCATTGCGGCGCGTGGCATCGCCGCGCGACAGCGCTCCCATGTAATCGTTCCGCCGCCGCGCAAGTCCCCTGCTCACATTCCAGAGCCCATAGCCGGGAAGCGGCATCCGCCGGAACCACGCATCCGTGAATAGTCGCGCGACGCGCCCGTTCCCGTCGAGGAACGGATGGATCCACATCAGCCGGTGATGAGCAGCCGCAACGGCGACGATCGGCCCGATCCCGCGGAACGATTCGATCCGGTAGAAGCTCGAGAAGCGGTCGATGAATGCAACCAATGAAGTTGCAGGCGGGCCGATGTGCCGACCAACCTGAACTTCCCGTTGCCGAAATTCGCCGGGAATGACCGCCGCGGTTTCCCCCGTCGAGTCGTTACTAACCGTGCGCAAGGAGTCCGGAAGGCGGCCGTAGAACATCCGATGGAGCCAGCGAAGGAAGTCCCCATCGGCGACCGCGACGTCCGGCTCCGCGGCGATGCGCTCCTCGATCAGCCGCTGGCATTCGATATGGGCGAGGCTTTCCAGTTGGAGGTCGCGCTTCGCCGACTCCGCCGAATAGTCGTGCCGCATAGCGCGCTCGATGTCGATCGGCCGCGGGCCATGTCCCTCGATCAGGTTCGAGTAATAGCAGTTGATGATCCGAAGGAAAGAAACTACGCTCGCCCGCGTGGTCGGATGCAACTGCCCGCCAAGAGCGGCCGACCGCGAGAGAAGCGTCAGCGCCGCCTCGTCGAGGTCCGGCGTTCCGGTCGGCAGCAAAGGTTCCATCATGTGGAGAGATCTAGGCATATTGCCGATTATTATGCCGATCTATTGCTATTGCAACTTATATATTTATAAGTGAATTTCAAGAAACAGGATTATTTACAAATAGAATATTGCCGATCTTATTGCCGATCCATTACCGTGGGCTCATTGGGCGCAGAATCGGCAGGTCAGGCTAGTGGGGTCCACCCTACTCGGTCGGCGCTCGCTTGGGTTCGACTCCCCTCGCCTCCACCAACACTACGTAATGTGCATCATATGCAGTAAATAGTATAAAACGCTGCGCGCGATTGCTAAGGTAGAAAGAAATACAGTGCGTCATTTTTGGTGAATAGTAATGGCGAGTGTCCGTAACTCCGGTAGATATTCGCTATAGAGAGCCGCTTTTTTGGATGTGATCTGTCCACCCTGTCAAGTTAGTGAACCCCTTCTGCCGTCTTTGGGGCGACGAATATTTAATTGGCAATGCGATGTGATGTCGCGATCGCCGGCTGCTTAACAAGCATGGGTATCATACCCATCTTTCAAGCTTACAACCCGCCTATCCTTTCAACGTGAGAAAGATTGTTGCTGACCAACGTCGCGCTGCAACTGTGGGCCTGGTCGGGGATCATCATGTCCATCGCACCGATCGGCGCACCTTGCTTTTCCCGCGTGATCCCCTTTCGTCGTATGTTTTGCTCCGGCTTCATCCCATGTGAGATCGAAATGCATCGGGGAAAACTTGCGTTCTCGTTTTGATTTGCTATAATTTTTCCAACAACACCCGCCACGCCTCTACGGGCTTCGGTTCGATATGCGCACCCAGGCGGGTTACTTTTTTCCATCGATGGCAATGAAATATCAGAAGCCTCCTCTTTCGATCGATGAACAGCTTGACCTCCTTGCCTCTCGCGGCATGGAGATTCCCGATCGCGCCCGTGCCACCCGCTATTTTACGCATATCAACTATTACCGTTTACGAGCCTACTGGCTGCCTTTCGAGGCACCGTGCGGCAATGGCGATCATCGGTTCCGTCAGGGGACACGATTCGATGATGCACTACGACACTACCTGTTCGACCGAAAGTTTCGCCTTCTGGTTCTCGAGGCGATCGAGCGCATCGAGGTTTCATTCCGAAGCAGGTTCGCCTACGTTCTTTCCATGAAATATGGGAGTCACGCCCATCTGGACGTGAGCCGTTTTCGATCTCCCGATAACCACAGGAAGTGTCTTGAGGACCTCAAACGAGAAGTTGATCGCAGCCAAGAAACCTTCATCGGCCATTATCGCACCTGCTATTCGGATCCTGAATCGCCCCCAATCTGGGCAGCATGCGAAGTGATGTCCTTCGGTCTTTTGTCGAAATGGTACGGGAATATCTTGCTCAGGCAGGATCGCAATGCGATTGCCGATGTCTACGGTCTCGACGAGCAGATTTTCGGTTCGGTTATGCATCACCTAACCCCGGTGCGCAATATGGCGGCACATCACAGTCGGTTATGGAACCGACGCTTGACCATCATGATGCGTTTACCAAGTAACCCGCCAGATCTTCGCCGGCAGTTCAGTTCCGCTTCGGGCCGGAATATGTACAACACGCTTGTCATGCTGGGTTATCTTCTCATGCGGATCAGTCCCGGAACCTCGTGGGTCTCCCGAGTCAAAACCCTGATGGCGGAGTATCCACAAGTCGATTCTGGCGCAATGGGCTTCCCCACTCGGTGGCGCGAATATCCGCTTTGGAGCTGACGACCAAGGCCTCCCTTGTTAATTAGGCGTCCCGCCGTGCAATGGAAAAGAGGCCAATCGCCTGGTTGGCCCCCAAAATCCGCCACCGCAAGCCCTCCCCGCTTTGTTAATTCTTGGATTCGGAATTGCGATCGCTGCTTGTTTACAAAGCGCCGGAGATCTCGCCGCCGCGGGAATGTCGCGCGGCCTGACCTGCGCTTCGTTCTCGATCTCGAGATGGCCTTTGAACTGTCAAGCAATGCTTGAGAGTTGTCCCGGTCGACCGGCATCTCGCCCTCGAGTCGAGATTTGAGTTGTCAAGCTTTGCTTGACAACTGCCCTGGTCGCCGCGCTTGACCCACCAGTTGGGCTTTTGCGGACGACGGTTCGAATCCGCAAACGGGAATCGAACTGGGTGGATTTTGGGGTGACGGATAAGCGCAGAAGTGGGAGAAGGGCGCCCTGATTCGCGCGAAAAGACCGAGTCTTTTTCCGCGTCGAGGCGTGCGGGCGCAGAGCAAGACGAGCTGCGGTATAATGGTCCTGTCGGAGAAAATGGGCGCAGTTCATGCCTGCGTAATCAAACGATATTCCGACCACAAGGCGTGCATAACATGCAGGAATTGACGAAAACATTCGTTTCTTCCGGCAGTGAACTTCCAACACAGTCCGAGATAGACCAAAAAGCCCCGGGAAACCGGGGTTTTTTGTGGACTGTTGTCCGCTGGCGTCCGCAGGGGGCCGGTAGAGGCCACAGGTTTTAGGGGTATTTTTGGGGGTATGTAAGGGTTGTCCGGATCCGGATACCCCCAAAAATGCGATCGGCGGCGTCCGCGAAGAAGGCGAACACCTCTTTCCTCGGGCAGGCGAGCTTGAGCGTGAAATGGAGGTCGTGCCAGCTCACGGGGAAAACGGTTTCCCGGCGGCGGAGGCGTCGCACATCGCCCGGAGTCCTTCCCGGTAGGTCGGGTAGGCGAGCCTCACGCCGAGCGTTGCCTTGAGGTCGCGATTCGAGCACCGCTTCGAATCGGCGTAGAAGGAGCGTGCCATCGGCGACAGCTCCGCCGACTCGAACGGGATCTCGGGCGGCGGCGGGATGCCGAGCAGTGCCGCGGCGTACGAGACCACGTCCTGGGGCGGCGCCGGTTCGTCGTCCGTGACGTTCCAGGTGCCGCCCGGTCCGGGACTCGCGAAGCAGGCCGCGATCGTCCGGGCGATGTCCGCGACGTGGATCCGGTTGAATAACTGCCCGGGCTTGACGATCCGGCGCGCGGTCCCGTTGCGCAACTCCTCGAGCGCGTTGCGTCCCGGACCGTAGATACCGGCAAGACGCAGCACGTAAACCGCCTTCCCCGATTCCGCCCCTAGCGCTCGCCACCCGTTTTCCGCCTCGAGCCGCGTGACGTTGCGCGGGTTGGACGGGATGCACTGCGTCGACTCGTCGATCCAAGACCCCTCATGGTCGCCGTAGACCCCAATGGTAGAGAGGTAGACGATGCGCGTGAGGGTGCTCGATCCGGAGATTGCGTCCCGGAATGCGGCCAGCGCCGGGTCGCCGTGTTCGCCGGGAGGAATGGAGGCGAGCAGGGCATCGGATTCCGCGAGACGGCCGGGAATCCGCGGGTCCGCTTCGGACGGGGAGAACGGGAGCAGTTCGAGCCGGTCGCCGGACAAGGCATTCGCCCGGTCGCGCGAGGTCACGGTTCCGGTCACGCCTTCCGGGGGGTGGGCGGCCCCGTTCAAATAGTGATGCGCGCAATAGCCGTATCCGAAGATGAAGAGTCGCGTCATTTCGGGAAGCTCCTCCAATCCGTTGGTTCTGCAAGCATGATGGCGCCACTTCGAGGGGGGATGCAACCACCCTTGTCCCGGAGATGTGCGGCGGGGGCATCCGGTGAATCACGGGTCGTTTCCGGGCGTCTCAACAGGGTGAGGAAATCCGAGAGGCCCGGGGGGAGAAGCCGGGGGATTGCGTTGGAGGCAAATAACTGCAATCGTATCCGGTACGGGAGGTGTGGATGAAATCATGCTTCACTGCCGTATTTTGCCTGATCGTCGGGACCGGCCTGGCCGCCCCGGCCTATGCCCTGACCGTTCAGGGCATCGCTTTCGCCGACACGCTCCAGGCCGGGAACGGCACCCTCCGCCTCCACAACGCAGCCCTCCTCCGTTACATGAAGGTTCTAAAGGCCTACGTGGCGGCACTTTACCTCCCGGTGGGAACCGCTCCGGAGGCCGTCCTGGACGACGTCCCGAAGCGGTTGGAGATCAGCTACATGGTTCCGATCAAGGGGGGCGATTTCGCGAAGGGCGCCGACCCGGTGCTTGCGCGCAACCAGGGCGCGGCCGAGCTCGAGCGGCTGCGCAGTCGGATCGATCGTCTCCACGCCGCCTACCGGGACGTGAAGCCGGGCGACCGGTACGCCCTGACCTACCTCCCCGGGCGGGGGACGGAGCTGACGCTGAACGGCACCCTGCTCGTCGTCATCGAAGGCGCCGATTTCGCTTCGGCCTACTTCGGCATCTGGCTCGGCCGGGAGCCGATCGACGCGAAGCTCAAGCGCGACCTGCTGGGGGGGGCGTTGACATGAACGACCGGCGGACGCCGGAATGACACGGGTATTTCTCGTCACGGGCGGGGCGCTACTCGGCTACATGGCCTGCGGCTTCCTCGTATCCCGGATCCTTGGCCGCAACGACATCGCGGACGTGGCCTGGGGGCCCGGATTCCTGGTGGCCGCGGCGGTTTCTCTCGTCGCGGGGGGCGTCTGGTCACCGCGAGGGCTGCTGGTCTCCGGACTGGTGCTTGCGTGGGCCGTACGCCTGGCTCTTCATATCCGTTCCCGCAACCGGGGAAAAGGAGAGGACAAGCGCTACCGGGTGTGGCGCGAGGCGTGGGGACGGTGGTTCGCGCTCCGGTCGTTTCTGCAGGTGTTCATGCTGCAGGGGTTGCTGCTGCTGCTCGTGGCGACGCCGGTGCTCTTCGTTAACGCCTCGCCGCACGTTCCCTTTTCGTGGACCGACGCATTCGGCCTCCTGGGGTGGCTCATGGGCTTCGCGTTCGAGTCGCTCGGCGACCTCCAGCTCCTCCGTTTCGTCCGCGATCCGGCCAACCTCGGGAAGCTGATGACGGAAGGGCTCTGGCGCTACTCCCGACATCCCAACTACTTCGGGGAAGTGACGCTCTGGTGGGGGATCTGGCTGATCGTCCTCCCCGTGCCCGGCGGCTTTGCGACCGCGATCGGTCCCCTCGCCATCACCTTCCTGATCCTCAAGGTCTCGGGCATCCCGATGCTGGAGCGGCACTACGCGGGGCGTCCCGACTGGGAGGTCTACAAGCAGCGCACCAGCGCCTTCTTCCCGCTTCCTCCGCGGGTCGAAAGGGGGGGGACGTGAGACTGGCCATCGTCGGCGGAGGCATCTCGGGCCTGTCGGCCGCGCACCTGCTCTGCGCGGATCACGAGGTCGTACTCTTCGAGGTGAACGACTCCGTGGGCGGACACACCCATACGGTGGACGCGACCTTGGACGGCGCCACGTTCCCGGTGGACACCGGTTTTATCGTATTCAACGAGCGAACCTATCCCAACTTCATCCGTCTGCTCGCCCGGCTCGGCGTCTCCTCGCGGCCGAGCGTCATGAGCTTTTCCGTGACCGACGAAAGGAGCGGGCTGGAATATTGTGCGAGCACCCTCGACACGCTCTTCGCCCAGCGCCGCAACCTGCTCGACCACAGCTTCTGGCGAATGGTGTTCGAGATCTTCCGCTTCAACCGGCAGTCGCGGGAACTCTACGAAAGCACCGACGTGACGCTGAAGCTCGGGGACTACTTGGGCTCGCGGGGCTACTCCCCGCTCTTCGTCGACGCGTTCCTCGTGCCGATGGGCGCGGCCATCTGGTCGGCCGACCCGGTTCGCTTCCTGCAGTTTCCGGCCTCGGCCTTCGTCCGCTTCTTCGCCAACCACGGGCTGCTGAACTTGATTGACCAGCCGAAATGGCGGGTCGTCGCCGGCGGGTCGCGGCAGTACCTGACGCCGCTGGTAGCCCCGTTCCGCGACCGGGTCCGGTTGGATACCCCGGTGGCGAAGGTGCGCAGGCTGTCGGACCGGGTCGAGGTCACGCCGCGCGGCGGAGTCCCGGAACGGTTCGATCAGGTGGTGCTGGCGTGCCACAGCGATCAGGCGCTCGCGCTGCTCGCCGACCCCTCCGACGCCGAGCGCGTGCTGCTCTCGGCCATTCCTTACCAGCGCAACGACACGGTGCTCCACACCGACAGCCGCCTACTGCCTTCGCTGCCCAAGGCCCGGGCGAGCTGGAACTGCCGGATCCCGGCACGCGCGCAGGAAGGGGTCGCGCTCACCTACTGGATGAACCGGCTTCAGTCGCTTGCGGCGCCGGCAGACTTCTGCGTGACGCTCAACAGCCCCGGGGCGATGGCTCCCGAGACGGTGCTGCGCCGACTGGTCTACCACCACCCGGTCTATTCCGCCGCGGCCTTCGCGGCCCAGGCGCGCCGTGACGAGATCAGCGGCGTCAACCGGACCTGGTACTGCGGCGCCTACTGGGGCTACGGATTCCACGAGGACGGGTTGAACAGCGCCCTCGCGGTCTGCAGCCGCTTCGGGAAGGGGCTCTGATGGGCACCCTGGCCGCCTGCCGGCCGATGCGCGCGGCGGCGCTTTCGGCCGAGCGGGAGGGGGGCCTGCAAAGCGCCCTCTACGTCGGAGAGGTCGGGCACCGGCGGAGCGCTCCGGCCGTCAACGAATTCCGCTACCCGCTGTTCATGCTCTACCTGGACCTGGCCGAGCTCGACCACGTCTTCGACGGCCGCTGGCTGTGGGCGGTGGAGCGCCCCGCCTGGGCCTCCTTCCGGCGCGCCGACCACCTGCGCCGGCCCGGGCCCCTCGCCACCGCCGTGCGGGAGGCGGTCGAACTTCAACTCGGCTTCCGGCCCGCGGGACCGGTGCGGATCCTGACCCAGCTCCGCTACCTGGGATTCTGCTTCAACCCGATCAGCGTCTACTACTGCTACGGGGAGGGCGGGACGACGCTCGAGGCGATCGTGGCCGAGGTGCACAACACGCCATGGGGAGAGGAGTACGTTCGGGCGCTGGATGTCCGGCAGGCGGGTCGAGACGGGGAGTGGCTCCGCTTCGAGCTCGACAAGGAGTTCCACGTCTCCCCCTTCATGCCGATGGACATCCGCTACGCCTGGTCCTTCACGCTCCCGGGGGAACGGCTGGCGATCCGGATGGAGAGCGAGCGGGAGGGAGAGAAGATCTTCGAGGCCCGGCTCGACCTGTCGCGCCGTCCGCCTTCCGGTCGGGATCTTGCCCTCGCCCTCCTCCGGTGCCCCTTCATGACCGGACGGGTTCTCCGGGGAATCTACTGGCAGGCGCTGCGAATCCGTTGGAAAGGAGTTCCATTCTTTCCGAACCCGGGTCCGGGGACGGTCCGAAAGGGGATGCACAGCCCATGACGGGGAGCCGGCAGGACTTCGACACGCTCGACACCGGAGGCGCCCGCGCCCTTGGTCCGGCGGACCGCATCGCCCGCGCGATGCTGCTGAAGCGGCTTGCGGGCGTCTCCCGCGGCCGGTTGACGCTTCTGGACGAGGGGAGGCGTCTCGAATACGGGGATCCGGGGGCCGACCTTCGCGCCACCGTCCGGGTCCGCGGCGCCCGCTTCTATTCCCGAACCGCCTTCGGCGGAAGCATCGGCGCATCGGAGGCCTACATGGACGGCCTGTGGGAGTGCGACGACCTCGTCTCCCTGGTCAGGATCCTGCTGCGCAACCTCGGCGCCTTGGATTCCCTCGAGGGGGGGCGCGGCGCGCCTGACCGCCCCGCTCCGGCGATTGCTGCACCGCCTGAACGAAAACAGCCGGCCCGGAAGCCGGCGCAACATCGCCGCGCACTACGACATAGGCAACGACTTCTACCGGCACTTCCTCGATCCGACCATGGCCTATTCCTGCGGCGTCTTCCCTCGCCGCGAGAGCACCTTGGAAGAGGCTTCCGTCGCCAAGTTCGACCGGATCTGCCGGAAGCTGGGGCTCTCCCCCGGGATGGAACTCCTGGAGATCGGCACGGGGTGGGGGGGCTTCGCCATCCACGCCGCCCGGGAATACAGCTGCCGCGTCACCACCACCACCATTTCGGCGAGGCAGCACGACCTGGCCGCCGAACGGATCCGGGAGTCTGGGCTCGAAGGGCGGATCACGCTGCTGGGGCAGGACTACCGCGACCTCCGGGGCTCCTTCGACCGGCTGGTTTCCATCGAGATGATCGAGGCGGTTGGCGACCGACATCTTCCCGCCTTCTTCCGGGTTTGCGGAGAGCGGCTGAAAGCCGACGGCATGGCGCTGATCCAGGCGATCACCGTACCCGACCGGATCTACGACCGGTACGTGAAGACCCCGGACTTCATCAGCCGCCATATCTTCCCCGGGGGGTGCTGCCCCTCGCTGGGGGCCATGGCGCGGGCGGCCGCTTCCGAGACCGACCTCCGGCTGACCGGACTCGAGGATCTCACCCCGCACTACGCGAGGACGCTGCGGGAATGGCGGGCCGCCTTCCGAGCCAACCTGCCCGCCGTACGCGCGCTCGGGTACGACGAGCGGTTCGTCCGGATGTGGGACTATTACCTGGCTTATTGCGAGGGCGGCTTCGCCGAGCAATACAGCGGCCTTCTGCAACTTCTCTATGCGAAACCGGATTGCAGGATCGGTCCGGAGTTCGGGGAGGGTCCATGACGACGACCAGAGCCCTGCTTCTATTCCTGGCGGTCGCGACCTCGGGATGCGCCGCATCCATGCCGCCGCTGAAGACGGTCGAAAAGGTGGACCTCGCCCGCTTCATGGGGCCGTGGTACGTGATCGCCTGCATCCCCACCTGGTTCGAGACCGAGGTGTACAACGGCGTCGAAAGCTACCGGCTGGAGGCCGACGGCACCATCGACACGGTCTTCACATTCCGCAAGGGCAGCTTCGAAGGGCCCCCGAAAAAGTTCCACCCTCGCGGCTTCGTCGTCGACAAAGTCAACAACTCGACCTGGGGCATGCAGTTCGTCTGGCCGTTCAAGGCCGAGTACCTGATCACCCACCTGAATCCGGATTACAGCCAGACCGTGGTCGGCCGGAACAAGCGGGACTACGTCTGGATCATGGCGCGCACGCCGCAGATTCCGGAAGAGGACTACCGCCGGCTGGTGCAGGAACTGGCGAGTCAGGGCTACGACATGGCGAAGCTGCGCAAGGTGCCGCAGCGTTGGCCTGGGGAAGGGAAGTAAGCCATGACCTGGGGCGGGAAGGCGCTCAACGCTCTGCTTTTCCAGGCGGGCTGGTTCGCCGCGGTGCTCGGCGCGGCGCACGGACGGGCGGAAGCGGGTACGGCGGCGGTCGGGATCGTGCTCTTGGTGCAACTGGCGTTTTCCGACGACCGACCGGGAGATCTCAAGCTGATTGCGGCCGCGGCGATCCTCGGATTCCTGTTCGACAGCGCGCTGGTGGCGTTCGGGGTCGTCGTCCCGAGGACGCAGCTGTTTCCCCGCCCCTTGAGCCCTCCCTGGATGATCGTGCTCTGGCCCAACTTCGCCGCGACGCTCAACGGGTCGCTCGTCTGGCTCGAGGGTCGCAACCTGCCTTCCGCTGCCTTCGGCGCGATCGGCGGCCCCCTGGCCTACTACGGGGGCGCGAGGCTCGGGGCGACGGAATCGCTCCCAACCCCGGCCGGGCTGCTGGTCCTGGCCGTCGGCTGGGGGATCGCGACCCCGCTGCTGTTCCGGCTTTCGGGACATTTCAGGAGGAGCCCGTGATCATCAAGCTCATCGCCGTTCCGGTCGTCCTCTTCGGTGCCTGGATTCTCAGCGGCTACCTGCCGACGAGGAACATCGCCACGCCGTCCTACTCGGTCCTCGACAAGAGGCCGGAGTACGAAATCCGCCGGTACGATCCCTATGTCCTCGCCGAGACCGCGTTGGGGGACCTGGACGGTTCGGGGGGCTTCAAGCTGCTTTTCCAGTACATATCCGGGAAGAATGCCGGCGGGTCGAAGCTCGCGATGACCGCGCCGGTGCTGAAAAACAACCCGGCCGGGGGGGACAAGCTGGCCATGACCGCGCCGGTGCTGAAATGGGAAGGGGAAGGCACCATCGCCTTCGTCATGCCGCCAGGCCGCTCCCTCGCGGAGTTGCCGCAGCCCGGGGATCCGAAGGTCGTCCTGAGGGAAGTCCCCGGGCACAAGGCGGCGGTCGTCTCCTTTTCCGGGCTTGCGGGGAGCGCGAAGCTGAAGGAGAAAACCGGGGGACTGCTGAGGGCCCTCCGGAAGGACGGCGTGAACCCGCGGTCAACCCCCGTGATCGCGCTTTACGATCCGCCGTGGACCCCGCCGTTCATGCGTCGAAACGAGATCATGGTGGAGATCGACTGAACCTTCCGGGGTACGATCATGGCGCACGACCTGAAACTGTTTTTCGCGATCCTGCCGATCTTCCTGACGCTCGACTATCTGTGGCTCGGACGCATCATGCCGCGTTTCTACCTGGGGGAGCTGGGCGACCTGGCTCGGAGGGAAGGGGACACGATGAAGCCCCGCCTCCTGGCGGCCGCCGGCGTCTACCTGGCGCTGCCGGGGGGGATCGTCCTCTTCGCGATTCCCCGCGTCGATCCGGCCGTTCCCCTCGCCTCGGGGCTCTGGTGGGGTTTCCTCTACGGGGTCGTCGTCTACGCGGTCTACGACCTGACAAACCGGGCGACGCTCGACCACTGGCCGGTGCGCCTGGTGCTCGTGGATATCGGCTGGGGCGGATTCCTGTGCGCTGTCGTCACCGCGGCTGGAACCCTGCTCGGGCGGGCGATCCCGTGACCGCGGGAGGAAATTCCCGGGTCGCCCCTGCGCGGATTCCGGTAGCATTCCTCACCCTGGTGCTGCTGTCCGGCGGCTGCGCCTCCTCGCTTCGCGGGCTTCCGGAACCTCCCCCGGGGACGTACAGGGTCTCCGTAGAAACGACCTACAAACTGTCCCACCGGAAGTTCCTTCTGCACGTTCCGCCCGGTTATCGGGCCGGAGTGCCCCTGCCGCTGGTCGTGGTCATCCACGGGGCGTTCAACTCCGGCGGGCAGACCGAGATCGAGACCGGGTTCAGCGACCTGGTCGACGCCGAGCGGTTCCTGGTTGCCTATCCGGAGGGAATCGGCATCTTCGGCCTGCTCCAGCACTGGAACGCCGGCCACTGCTGCGGGAAGGCGGCCGACGACGGGGTCGACGACGTCGGGTTCCTCGCCGAGATGATCGCCACGGTCCGGCGGGACCTGTCGGTCGACCCCGACCGGATCTACATGGCGGGGATGTCCAACGGCGGGATGCTCGCTTACCGGTTTGCGGCCGAGCGCACCGGGGATCTTGCGGCCGTGGCCGTCGTCGGCGGGGCCATTGGAAGCGCGGTCGACGGAAACGAGCGGTGGCGTGCGCCGAAGCCCGGTCGACCCCTCCCCGTTGTCGTCTTCCACGGTCTCGCGGACGCGACGATTCCCGTCGCCGGAGGGCCGTCGAACGGGAAGGGGGGACGATCGTACCGTTCGGTCGACGATGCGGTCGCTTTCTGGCGGGATGCCGACGGGTGCCCGGGACCGGCCGTGGAGGAGTCCTCCCGGGATGGCCGCGTCCGCCGGACGGTCTGGACGGGCTGCCGCGACGGAAGCGCCGTCGAGAGCTGGCTGCTGGCGGGCTGGGGGCACCTGTGGCCGACCCGGCACTTCACGGAAAAGCCGGGAGTCGACGAGCCGCTCAGGGGATTCGACGCGACCGCCCGGATCTGGGAATTCTTCAAGCGGTTCCGCCGAACCGTAGACGCGTGGTCGAAGAAGTCGTTCAGCGCCATATCTCCGGAAAGGAGCCGGGCGGCCATCGCCCCGGTGCCGGGGGAGCAGGATCGCTTGTCATGAAATGAACCGGACGGGAGCAGGATGGATTTTCGCGAGAGGGAAACGGGAGGGGGAGGCGGCGCCCGTCCGAGATAGACTCGCTCCCGTGGTCGGAAACGGAACCTTTGGCGAGGTATCGAAGCTTCGGTTCGTTCCCCGGGTCGGCCTGGAGCCGGGTTGTCGCCGCAGGACCCGCACCATGTACAGACCGATCTGAACGGCGGTGGGAATGCCAGGGATTTCCTCCCAGGCGAACGCGTGGAAACTGGAATGACCGATGGGTCGGCGCGGTCGACTGGCAACAGCGTGAACTTGATGGCTCTTGAGTCATTTCGGACGGGAGATCGATTCCGGAAATTCGGCCCCAAAGTCCCTGCAAATACGAAATGTTCACGTTTGAGGGGCTTTATGGGGGGGTGTCGAATTCAGGACGGATAAATAGATCATTATTGTCAGTATGTTATGTGTTTCAGTGGTGTGACCCCGCCTCCACCAGAACGCACGAATGGCCGACCACGGGTAGATCCCGGGTCGGCCTTTTGCGTTTCAGGGAGGCGGGGGCAATCACACTGGGAGGATTTTCCCTTTATTATCAAGGGCAATACTCCTACTAGACTATCGTTGTACCCCCAGATGTACCCCCAGAATTTTCAACGTTATCAGAGGGTTAGCAGAACGATAAGTCAGTCTACCACGGAACCCAAATGCCGTCCGACGATTCTTTACTCGCTCTCACTGACGATGGTTCAACCAATCCCAACTGCCTCCCACTCGCCCTACGATCCGGCTTTGAACGGTCGAACTCTGGAAGCGATCTCCTTGCCCTTCTCCCGCTTGGCAACCCGCAACTCGTAGTCGGATTGGAGCCCCATCCACATCTCTGGGGAGACACCGAAGTAGCGACCCAAGCGTAGGGCAGTGTCTGCTGTGATGGACCGCTTGCCTTTGACGATCTCGCTGACCCGCCCCGGGGGCACATCGATGTCACGCGCCACCTTGTTGATGCTGATCCCCATCGGCTTCAGGAATTCTTCGAGGAGGATTTCTCCCGGATGGATCGGGGCGAGTGTCTTCGCCATCTTTGAACCTCCTGCTCCTCGCTGTGATGCCTATGCTGGCATACGTAATACCTTTGGCTTAATAGGGTGCCAGCGGGTCACCGTCAAGGGGCACAGGCAAAGCAAGATCTCCCCCACCGGCCCGAAGACGCGCAATGGGAATCGGACAACCTAATCGAACGCCATTTGACGTCACATACAATATTTTATATACTCCGGATGTGACAGTGAAACCCATATTCTGGCTCGGCTCTTCTCTCGACGATCTCAAGGCGTTCCCCGAGGATGCCCGAAGGATCGTTGGGCACTGCCTCCATCTGGTGCAGAACGGCTTGGAGCCACCCGACTGGAAACCGATGACATCGGTCGGTCACGGCGTCTACGAAATCCGGGTGCATACCGAACTTGAACACCGTGTCTTCTACGTCGCCAAGTTCATCGAAGGCGTTTACGTTCTCCACGCATTCGACAAGCGGAGCCAGAAGACCCCCAAGCATGACATCGAGGTCGCCAAAAGCCGGTTCAATCAGATGTTGAACGACAGGCAGAGCCGCGAAGGCAATCGAGGCAAAACATGAAAACCCCTATCACGAACCCCAGTGGAAACGTCTTCCACGATCTCGGATTCCCCCCAGAGGAAGCCGAGCACCTGAAACTTCGGTCCGATCTGATGATCCATCTTCGGAAGCACATCGAGACCAACGGGTTGAAGCAGGTTGAAGCGGCGAGACTGTTCGGGGTCACTCAACCGAGGGTCAGCGATCTGGTCAAAGGCAAGATTCACCTCTTCAGCATCGACACGCTGGTGGACATGTTGGCTCACGCCGGAATCCGGGTGAAACTGTCCGTCTCACCCGGGAAACGGAAACAGGCAGTCGCCTGACGAAATGGCGATATTCTAGTTACTGGGGACGTGCCCCCGCACTTCGAAAACCGAATCCGATCCCTGCTATGCCTTGGCTCTCCGCAGAGTCATGGTGCTCAACTCCGCCTCGATCCGTTCCCCCAAGAAGATCTTCAGGAGCGACTGGTAAGGCACATCCCGCTTGTTCGCCAGCAGTTTCAACTCTTCGAGCATGGGTTCCGGCAACCGAATCGAGATCGTCTTCAGGGAGGGTTTCAGTTTCGAAAATATAATCGGTTTCGCCTTGCTCCAATCAACGTATTCCGTGGAATCTTCCGACTCCCAGAATGCCCGTTCCTCGGCTTCACTGTTAAATTTAGGAATTTGCTTTGTGGTCTTCATATGCTTTCCGCTCCTTCCTACCCATATCCCGAGCAGATATCACCCGAATGTTCTCGCCTCGGATGGTGAACACCAGAAACAATTCTCTTCCGATATCAGTTCGCCCCAACGCGAAGTATCTGTTCTCTGTTAATTCGCCACGCTCGATAGCCGCAACAACCAATGGTTTGTTGAAAAATATCTGCTCGCACTCCGATCCGGTGACGCCGTGCTTCTCCCAGTTTTTCAGGAGATTTCCTTGGTCCCACTCGAATCCGGCGCAGTTCGCCAGCAAATTATCGGACTTCATGCCAATATGTATATTCCTGACATATACAAGAGTCAAGAGGGATTTTCGATGCAGCCCAACTGATCACGTTCACTCATCGGCCTCGTACTCGGCAAGCAAGTCGTCCATCTCATCACCCACGCCATAGCCGAAGTTGTGACAGGTGCTGCGCACGGCATCCAGCCTGTCCCATAACGGTTGGCGTTGCGCGTCGGCC
>JANXPS010000089.1 GCA_025357175.1 Deltaproteobacteria bacterium
CAACGTGATCGGCAAGCGGGAACCGCGGATCTACGGCAACAAGACGCTCGAGGACATCCACGCGATGGTGATCGAGGCGGCAGCCCCCGAAGGGGCCAACGTTTCCTTTTACCAGTCCAACATCGAGGGGGAAATCGTCACGCGCCTCCAGGAAGCCCGGGAAGACGCGGACGGGCTGGTGATCAATCCCGGCGCCTACACCCACACGAGCATCGCGATCCGGGATGCGCTGCTCTATGCGGGGATTCCGGCGATCGAAGTCCACTTGAGCAACCCGCACCGGCGGGAACCGTTCCGCCACGTATCGACGGTCGCCGACGTGGCCGTAGGCCGCATCGCGGGGCTGGGGGGGTTCGGATACGTGCTCGCACTCCAGGCCATCCTCCACCATCTCCGCGGGGCAGACTGAGTTCTCCCTGGTGAAGACGCACGAGGCCCGGATACGCCGGCTGCTCGCATCCATGGCCCGCAGGCGCGAGGACGCCTTCCTCTGCGTCCGGATGTCCAACATCCGCTACCTGACCGGTTTCACCGGCAGCGACGCCGTGCTCGCCCTGTCGGAGGCCGGCGTCTTCCTCGTGACCGACGGGAGGTACACCGAGCAGGCGCGGGCCGAGGTTTCCGCGGCCGAAGTGGTGATCTCCGACCGCAAGTGGCGCGAGGCCTCCCGCCTGATCCGCCGAATGAGGCCGGGACGGGTCGGTTTCGAATCCCGGTGGCTGTCGGTCGAGCAGTATCAAGCGGTTTCCCGGGGGTGGGAATCACGCTGGGCGGCCTCGCCGGACCTGGTCGAGGCGCTCCGGATGCGCAAGGACCCCGGCGAGATGCGCCTGATGGAATCCTCGGCGATCATCGCTTCCGGGGCATTGCTCGCCGCCTTGTCCCGAGGAGTCCACGGACGCACCGAGAGCGACCTGGCCGCGGATATCGAGGCCGGGATGAAGCATTTGGGGGCCGGCGAGCCCTCCTTCCGGACGATTGTGGCGTCGGGCCCCCGCTCGTCGATGCCGCACGCCGAACCGGCCGACGTCCCGATCGATCCGACCGGCCCGCTGGTCCTCGATTTCGGTGCGCGTTTCCGCGGATATTGCTCCGACGAGACCGTCACGCTGATGCCTCCGAGGCCCGCTCGACCCATCAGGCGAATCTTCGATGCCGTCAGGAAGGCCCAGGAGGCCGGAATCGCAGCGGCGGGGCCGGGGGTCCCGTGCCGGGAGGTCGACAGGCGGGTGCGGGAATCGCTGGACCGGTCGGGCTATTTGAAGTATTTTGTTCATTCCACGGGACACGGAGTCGGGCTCGACGTTCACGAGCGTCCGACGCTTTCTCCGAGATCCCGGGACCGGCTGGCCGAGGGGATGGTGGTCACCGTCGAACCCGGGGTGTATATTCCGGGTGTGGGGGGGGTCCGGCTCGAAGACACGGTGTGCGTGGGAGCGTCTTCCGCCTCCCGGGTCACCTTTTTGCCCAAAACCCTCTCATCGCTGCTTTGATAATCAGGAGGACATGAATGTATACGACGGCTGATTTCAGAAACGGACTCAAGATCGAGTTCGAAGGCATTCCCTATTCCATATCCTATTTCCAGCACGTAAAACCGGGCAAGGGCAGCGCCTTCGTCCGGACCAAGCTCAAGAACATGAAGACCGGCTCCGTCATCGAACACACCTTTCGCAGCGGCGACAAGGTCGACAAGCCCGACCTCGAAAACAAGTCGATGACCTTCATGTATCTCGAGGGCGGCCACTTCCACTTCATGGAATCGAAGACCTACGAGCAGCTCTATCTGGATGAGGACCACGTCGGCGACGCGGGCCAATGGCTGATCGAAAACCTCCCGGTCGACATCCTCTTCTACAAGGGAGAGCCGATCGGGATGGATCTGCCGTTCTTCATAGACTACCTGATCACCGAGTCCGATCCGGGCGTGCGGGGCGACACGGTGAGCGGCGCGAGCAAGCCCGCGAAGCTCGAGTCCGGAGCCACCGTCATGGTGCCGCTATTCATGAATCCCGGAGACCGGATCAAGGTCGATACGCGCACCGGCACCTACATCGAAAGAGTGTGATCCCAAGGGGGAACCCATGAACGCGAAGGAAATAAAGGAAATCCTCGAACTGCTGAAGGGGACCGAAGTAAAGGAACTCGAACTGGTCAGGGGCGAAAACACGTTGAGGGTCAAGCTCGGGGGCGCGGTCGAGTACCACGCCGTCGCGGTCGCCCCGCCTGTCGCCTCCCCGGTTGCCGTAGCCGCCCCGGCCGCCCCGGCCGCCGCCCCGGCCGCCCCGCTCAACTACAAGGAAGTCGTCTCGCCGATCGTCGGCACCTTTTATCGGGCTCCGTCTCCCGATGCGGCTCCATTCGTAGAAGTCGGCGCCAGGGTGGTCAAGGGACAGACGCTCTGCATCGTCGAGGCGATGAAGATCATGAACCAGATCGAGTCCGATACCACCGGCACGATCAAGGCGATCCTGGTCGAGAACACGTCGCCGGTGCAGTTCGGCCAGCCGCTGTTCCACATCGTCGAAGACTAGAAGGGGACGGCATGATCAACAAGGTTCTCATCGCAAACCGGGGCGAGATCGCCGTCCGCATCATTCGAACCTGTCGCGAGATGGGCCTGCGAACGGTCGCCATCCACTCGACGATCGACAAGGACTCCATGCATGTCAGGATGGCCGACCAGTCGGTATGCGTCGGGGGGCCGCCCAGCTCGGAAAGCTATCTGAACGTCCCGGCGATTCTGAGCGCAATCGAAATCACCGATGCGGATTCGATCCATCCCGGATACGGTTTCCTGTCCGAAAACTCGGCATTCGTCGAAAAGTGCGAAAGCCATGGCGTCCGCTTCATCGGGCCGTCGTCCGAGTGCATCCGGCTGATGGGCGACAAGATCGAGGCGCGCAGGGCGGTCCAGAAGGGGAAAGTCCCCGTGGTGCCAGGCACCGAGGGGGCGGTTGCCGACGCCGAGGAAGGGCTCAAGATCGCCAAGGGGATCGGCTTCCCGGTCATCGTCAAGGCGGCGGCTGGCGGCGGCGGGCGAGGCATGAAGGTCGTCCACAGCCCGGCGGCGTTCGTCAACGCGTTCCTGACCGCCTCATCCGAAGCCGGCTCCGCATTCGGCGTTTCCGACGTCTACATCGAAAAATATTTCGAAGAGGCGCGTCACGTCGAGGTGCAGGTCATTGCCGACAAGTTCGGAACGGTCCTCCACCTGGGCGACCGCGACTGCTCCATCCAGCGGCGGCACCAGAAACTGATCGAGGAGGCGCCCGCGCCCAATATCCCTTCGCGCGTTCGCCAGCGGATGTGGAAAGCCGCGTGCGATGCCGCAGCGGCGGTCAAGTACAACAGCGTGGGCACGGTCGAATTTCTCTACGTCCCCGGCACGACCGAGTTCTACTTTCTCGAGATGAACACCCGGATCCAGGTCGAGCACCCGGTGACCGAGATGATCACCGGCATCGATGTCGTCAAGGAACAGATCCGGATCGCCGAGGGGAAAAAACTTCGCTTCGACCAGAAAAAGGTGCAGTTCCGCGGTCACGCGATCGAGGTGCGCATCAACGCCGAAGACCCCGAAACGTTCATGCCCAGTCCGGGGACCATTTCCACGTGCCTCCTCCCCGGGGGATGCGGAGTCCGGGTCGATACGCACATCTATCCGGGCTACACCGTGCCGCCGACCTACGACTCGCTTCTCGGCAAGCTCATCGTCCACGCCGAAGACCGCAACGCCGCCATCCAGCGGATGCGTCGCGCACTTGAAGAAATCAAGATCGATGGGGTCAAGACGACGACCGACTTCCATCGCAAGATGATGACCAATTCCGAATTCGCGGCCGGCCGCGTTTCGACGAATTTCCTGGAAAAACACCGGGCCTGACGGGATAGCTTCAGCTTGACAGACAGGGGGCTCACGGGTTGACGTTCCTCGGATCATTCAAGAAAATGTTCGGCCCCAAGGGGGGCGACGAGCGTTCCGACCTCGAAAAAAAGGTCAGGGCTTCGCCCAACGACCCCCAGCTCCGCCAGAAACTCGCGCTCGTCCTGCTCAAGCAGCGGGAGGTGCTCGAGGGGGTCAACGAACTCGCCAAGGCGGGCGAACTGTACGAGAAGGACGGATTTGCCGGCAAGGCGATCTCCGTTCTCCGCCAGCTTCTCAAGTACGACATCGAAAACATCGAGATCCAGCAGCGGCTCATCGGACTGCTGGCCCGCCAGGGGCTGACCGGAGATGCCCAGGTCGAGTTTGAAAAATTCGCCGGCGGGCTCGCTCACAAGCTGACTGACGATCAGAAAATCGATTTTTTCAGCCGGATGGCCGAGAGCCTGCCGGGATCGCCGCTGCCCCAGCTTTTCATCGTCGATATCCTGTTGCCGCAGCACAAGCTGCATGAAGCCGTCAGCGCGCTGTCAAAAGCCGTCGATCCGGCGGTCGCCTCCGGTGACGTCGCCCGATATTCCGAGCGGCTCCGGGCCTTTGTCGCCGCCGCCGGCGAATCCGTCGATCATCTCGAACCTTGCGGCTTTCTCTGGTACCGGATCGGCAACGCGAGCCAGGGCGAGACGTTTTTCCTGAAGGTCCGTGAAGCGGCGACGGCGGCCGACGATACCGATCGCGTCGAGGCAATCGATCGGGTCATGACCGCGATCGCGGATGGTTGGGACGTCGGCTCCGCCAGGGTACTCGGCTTCGGCGAAGCGCTCGCAAAACTCGCCGAACCGGCCATACCGGCCGCGTCCCGATTCGGCGGCGAACCGGGCTTCGTATCCCCGCCACCGGATGGCGGGGGGCAAGCGTCCGGCCGCGGCGTCGAAGTCGACGAGGGGCAGACCGAGGCCGAGGAAGACGCCTCCATGGTTCAGGACGCCCTGGGACGATTGCAGGCAAAGGTCGACGAGGAAATCGGGGAATCCGATTATGAGACCCGCTACAACCTCGGAATCGCCTACAAGGAAATGGGACTGCTTGGCGAAGCGCTCAAGGAATTCCGCATTGCGGCCCGCAGGGCCGATCTTCGCCTGGGCGCAACGACGCTTCTCGCGGATGTCATGGCCGAGCAGGGCGACGTCGAATCCGCATTGTCCGAACTCGACGCCTTGGTCGGATCGGGCGACATCGACGACACCGGCATCCGGGACGTCCGCTACCACAAGGCGATCCTGCTCGAAAAGGCCGGCAGGACGGACGAGGCAGCCGAACTCTTCGCGGCCATATCGACCGAATCGCCCGGTTATCGGGACGTTCGCGCCCGCGCCGAACGTCTGGGGCGTTGACCGCCGTTTCCCGCCTGTTTGAACGGGTTGCGGTCAGGTTGTCATTCGTGTTAAAAGGTTTGTTCTGCGCGGGCGTAATTCAGGGGTAGAATGTCAGCTTCCCAAGCTGAACGTCGCCGGTTCGAATCCGGTCGCCCGCTCCACTCGATCATCCCGATTCCATTGCAATAATGCCTCAAAGAACCCCTCCTGTTCGGAGGGGTTCTTTGTTCTGCCAGTAATTCGCTATAATGGGGGGCTATGAACAGGGGCAGGCGATGGGCGGGGTGGGCAGCGATCGGCGTACTACTGGCCGCCCTCGCCGGTTTCGGCGCGTGGCGAATCAAGCAGGCGTTGCCGGAGCAGTTGCGCCGTATCGAATCGACCCTTCGCGCCGAGGCGGCCCGCTACGGCATCGGCATTTCCTGGCGCAGCATGCGGCTCCGCCCCCTGTACCTCAACATCACCTTCGAAGACGTTACGGCCCGCAATCTGATCGCCAACCTTCCTCTGGGGGCGGCTCGGAGGGTTGAGGTGTCGCTGTCGCCCAGGCTGCTCCTTTTCGGAGAATCTCCCGTCTCGAAAATCCGCGTCAGCAAGTATACCTTTCGTTTCGGGGAGGCCGACCGGCCGATCCTCGACCGGATCCGCGCAGCCCCGTCGAGCGATGCGCCCCTGCCGGATATCCTTCTGTTCGAGGGAAACGTCCAGCTGGGCCCTTTCGGAAAAATCGAACAGGCGCGGATGGTCGTCCCGTCGGCGCGCATCCGTCACGTCCGCTTTTTCGGCACGCGTGTGACCGTTGCCGTCGACAACGCGGCGGCGGCGATCGAATACCCGTTCGTCGGCGAAGGGACATGGCCCTTCCCCTCGCTATCATGCGATCTGTTCGTGAAGGACAACGTGGTGAACGTCCGTCGTTTTCATGCCGAGGGAGCCGCGGCGTCGGTCAAGCTGTCAGGCCAGATCGACGTAGCGGACGGCCGAAACGATCTGAAAGTCTCAGGAAACGTCGACATGGCGCGGTGGATCGCGATCGAGGCCCCGGGGGCCAGGATGGCGGGCCGGGTCGTGCGGGAAGGAAAAGGCGAGTTTTCCGCGTCGATCAAGGGAAGGCTTGACGACCCGGCCGGGGCCGTTCGCATGACATTCCGGAACGGTCGCTTCGAAGGGATCGACGCGGCCGATTTCGAATTGGGCTTGTCGCTGGCGTCCGGGCAGATCCGCTTGAACGATCTCAAGGGAACGCTTTGGGGGGGGGATCTGTCGGGGAACGGAGCCTGGAACCTATCGAAAAAAAGTGGGACGGCAACGGCCTCCCTGTCGCATGCGCAACTGGGAAGCATCCCGTGGCCGAACAAGGCCGGGGGTTGGCGTCCGACCGGTTTGGGCGACGTGACCGTCAACGCGGCGGGGAATGCAAACGTCTTTTCCGGATCGGCCATGTTCGCATCCACGGACGGTTTTGTCCGGGTCGTCCCGGGGGGCGGCCAGGAGCGGATCAGGATGCCGCTCGGCTTGAGTCTTGCCGGGAAGCTGTCCAGGCCGGAGAAAAAAGTGGAGATCGGTTCCGTTCATCTCAATTTCGGTGAACACGAGGCCACGCTTTCCGGCAGCGTGGATTGGGGCAACCGCGGAATGTCGCTATCCGGCACGGTTGAATCGCCTGCCGGGCGAGCCGCCGACTTCGGCCTTCGGGAAAGCGTCGCATGGCGACGCCTGTCCGCACGGTGGCACCTCGAGGGGGGCTTCGACGCCCCGGCGATCACCGCGCAGGCGAGCGCCGAATCGGCCGGTTTCAGGACGCTGCCCCAGTTGCCGGTGTCGGTCAAGGCCGAAGGCAATCTCGCCGACCTCGTCCACTTCGTACTCGACGTTCCCGGGAACACCGCCAGGCTGACGGCCACCGGCACGGTAACGGCGCCGCTTTCAAAGGCTTCCATGCAGGTCAGCGCCGCGGTGACGGCAAGGAATGTCGATCTGTCGGAGGCGTCGCGGTGGCTTGGATCGTCTGCGGCCTCCATGCCTGATTTCGACGCGGCGGGTGCGGCTCGATACATCCAGACGATGGCCGGGAGCGCGGACGCCGATTTCGAGTTTGCCCATTCGGCAGCCGAATCGACCGTTTCGGGTTCCGTCCGTTCGAAGGAAGTCTCACTCCGAGGCGTCGCAGTCCAGGGGGTGGCTGTTGAAGGAAGCTGGAAAGGCGATCCGGCCGGCAGGCACTGGCGGGCGAACGGCGAAGGGAAGATCGCCGGAGGCGCCATCCGGATTTCCGGGAGCGGCGACGGCGCCCATGGTGACTTCACTGGAAAAGCCGAACAGGTGGACATCGCACGGGTGGCGAGCCTGCTGCCGGGACGCAGGATCGAGGGGATCAAGGGCACGGCATCCGCCGATTTCTCGGCCAGGACCGATTCGGGGGGGCATCTCGAATTTCCCGTGCTGCACATTTCGGTGTCCGATCTCTTTGCGTCCGGCGTCGCGTGGGGGAGCGTGACCGGCGAAGGAACTCTCGGCGCCGAAACGGGCTCCTTCCGGTTGTCGTCCGTCTCGCCCGCGATCCGGCTCTCGGGGGAGGTTTCCAGAGCCGAGGGGATGCCGGTTTCTTTCCGCATTTCGGCTCCCCAGCTCCCGACTTCCCTGCTCGCCTCCCTCGCGGGGAAAGCCTCGATTCCCGTAGACGGGAAGTGGGACGTCGAAGCGGAGGGCGCGATCCGGTCGGCGGGATTGCTGGACGGGAGCGCCCCGATCGCCGAGTCCGTTTCTGCGTTCCATTTCCGCGTGTCCGGCTCTTCTCCCTCCTATTCCGACGTCGCGTTCGAGTCGATCACCGCCGAGGGGCGCAAGGACGGGAAGGCGCTCAAGGGCGAAATCCGAACGACCGCTCCCGACGGAAAGTTGTCGTTCACCGTCGGCCTTCACGACGGATATCCTTTCCACGCCGAAGGCCCCTTTTCGGTCGGAAACCGGAAATCCGCGGCGGCCGACGACACGCGCAACCGCTTTTCGATGTCCGGGAGGGTAGAGGCGACCGGGGATCTCGGGGCATTCGATAAAACGACGGGGTCGCTCAGGATCGACCAGTTTCGCTACAAGGGGGGCGGGATCGATCTTTCCGGCCGGGACCTCGAGGCGCGACTAGGCGGCGAGGGAATCCGCTGGGCCGGCGGAACCATGTCCGCCTCGGGGCATCCGATCACGGTGGCCGGCAAGGTGTCATGGAAAGGCGAGATGGACGCGCGGATCGAGGGAAAACTTCCGGCTGCGATGGTCCGGCTGGTGACCGACATTTTCGAACGGCTGGACGGGACCGTGACCATGAGCATCCGCGTCACGGGGAAACTCGACAATCCGACCGTGGTGGGCACGGGGCGTCTCGAAGGCGGCGTACTGTCCTTCAAGGGATACGGACAGCTGTTCGAGGACATGAAAGCCGACGCGATCATCAGCCGCGAGAAAATCGTTTTCGAACATTTCGAGGGAAGAAGCGGCGGTGGCTTCGTCGACGGGCGCGGCGAACTTCCCCTGCAGTTCGACGCGGGGCAACGGATGTTCTTCTCGGTCGATTTTCTCGACATGCGGTACCCCTATCCCGACGATTTCCGGCCGGTGATCCAGGGGCACGCCGAGTTGATGGGGCCCGTCGAAAACCTGCTCGTCACAGGCGACGTGGAGATCCAGTCGGCCCGCTATACGCGCACGATCCGGCCCCAGAAGCTCATGCTCGACTTCAAGCGACGGTTGGCCGACGTGACGGCCAGGAGGCAAAAGGACGAATTCCGCGTCCGTCTCGATATCAACGTCATATCGGACGGGACGATCGAGATCCGGAACAACCTCGCGAAAGCGACGGCCAAGGGGGAATTCAAGATCGTCGGCGACACGAGCCGCGTCATCGTCCTGGGCGCCTTCGACGTCATCGAAGGCAAGATCGATTTCCAGGGCGACGCCTACGACGTCAAGCATCTGAGCATCGATTTCAACGATCCACGGCGGAACAACCCGCGTATCGACGGGCGGGCCGAAACGAAAAAAAACAATTACCTGGTCACCGTCCTGGTCACCGGTACCCTTGAAAATTATGAAATCGATCTCGTGTCCGATCCCCCCCTCAGCAAGAATGACATCCTGAGCCTGCTTTCGCTCGGCGTGACTTCGCAGTCGATCGCGGGGCAGGAGGGGTCGGTCGGTGCTTCGATCGGCGCTTCCATTGCGCTGGGCCCGTACAAGGGGCGGGTCGAAGAGGGGATACGCACCTTTGTCGGGCTCGACAAGCTGGCGGTCGAGGCGGCGTTTTCCTCGGTCACCAAGTCGTTCGAGCCGCGGTTCATCATGGGCAAGACATTCGGCGACCGGCTGACGGTCTCGGTCTCGACGCTGGTCGGCGCGACATCCGACAGCAGCGCGAACGCCGAGTTCAAACTGCTCGAAAACGTGTTCCTGCAAGGCTCGTGGCAGAGTGCCACGACCCAGAAAACAGGCGACCTGGGGGCCGATATCAAGTTCAAGTACCGCTACCGAACCTTCGGCGATTTTCTCGGAGGACGGGATTAGATGTACCGGAAAATTACTTTCGCGCTGCTGCTCCTCTGCCTGGGATTCGACCCGCCGGTAGCGCTCGGTGCTGAAACGGCGGGCGACAACGCGCTCCCGGTCATCCGGTCGGTGTCTTTCCAGATCGCTTCCCCGTACCTCATTTCCTACCAGGAACTGATGGCGCTCGTGACGGTGCGCCCCGGCGACCGGCTCGATCCGAAATCCGTGCGCGAATCCATCAAGGGACTCTACGCCAAGGCCGTATTTCGCGAGATATCCGCATGGAGCGACGTCAAGGGTCCGGATGCGTCGCTCGTATTCTTTCTACGGCCGACACCCACGATTTCCGACATCGAGGTGAAGGGGCAGGACCGTGTATCCGCAGCGCAGATCCTGTCCGCGTCAAAGCTCAAACGGGGTATTCCGATAGAAACGCGGGATCTTCCCGCCGCCGAGGCGTCGATCCGGGAGGGGTTCCGGCAGAAGGGATTCTACGATTCCTCCGTCTCGATCCGGGCCGTCTGCAACGTCGAAAACGGTTCCGGCAGGATGCTCCTGGCGATCAAGGAAGGCGACCCCGGGATCATTCGCACGGTCGCGATCACCGGGCAGTCCGTGTTTTCCGAGGAAAAGGTCAAGGAGCTGCTGGGCGTCCAGGAGGGCAGGAGGTTCGATTTCCGGAAGTGGGACGACGGCGTCAAGGCGCTTCGCCGAGCCTTCAAGCGCGAAGGGTATCTCACCGTGCACGTATCCGGAGCCGGCATCTCGGGAACCCGGGGGGACCAGCTGTCGCTTTCGGTTTCGATCAATCCGGGAACCCGCTACGACGTGCATTTCCAGGGCGCCGTCGAGTATTCCGTCGACCGCCTCGAGAAGGCGTCGGGGCTCTACGGCGACGACGAGACGACCGAGAGCGGGCTGCTCTACGACGCCAGGGACCGTCTGATCGCATTTTACCGCGGAAAGGATTTCAGCCGGGTGCGGGTCGAAGTGACCGCGGGCGACCGGATCGGAGACCGGGTCCCCCTGAACATCCTCATCAGGGAGGGGCAGCAGGGCTACCTGAAGGAAATCCGTTTCGTGGGAAACGCCTCGATTTCGTCGGGGGCGCTGCTGGCCCAGATGACGAGCCGGGAGCGGGGCTTCTTCCACCTCCTGACCGGGTCGGGCGATTTTCAGGAGGAGGAGTGGGCCGACGACTTGAACGCGATCATCGGCCTGTACCAGAAAGAGGGGTTCGTGCAGGCGCGGATCGCCTCGATCGAAACGGAGTGGGACGAGAAAGGGCGGATCACCAAGATCCTCCGCATGGACGAAGGCCCCCGCTTTCGGCTTCGCGAAATACGGTTTCGCGGAAACGACCATTTTCTCCGGTCCGAACTGTTGTCCTCGATGAGCAACCGCGAAGGCGCGATCGTTGACTACATCGCACTCGAGCGCGAGCAGGAGCTGATACTTGCGAAATACCGGGATGCCGGTTTTCTCGATTCCGATGCCGAGGCGACGGTCGATTTCGACCCGGGCGGAGACAATACGGTCGTGGCTCACTTCGAGATCAGGGAAGGGTTGCGTTATCGCCTGGGGAAGACGGTCGTCCGCGGGAACATCCTGACCGATGCGGTGACCGTCCTGCGCGAGCTTCCTGTTCACGAAGGAACGCCGATGGGCGAGAAGGAGCTGCTGAAGTTCCAGCAGGCGGTTTTCGGCACGGGGCTGTTCAAGAGCGTCCGCGTCCAGCGCGTCAAGCAGCCGGGAGGGGTGCTGGATCTGGTCGTGGAAGTGGAAGAGGGTTATTTCTTCGAGGTCGAATACGGCGGCGGCTACGGCACGGATACCGGGATCCGCGCGTTTGTCGGCGCCAAGCTGCTGAACATCGACAGCCGCGGCAGGAGCCTCTCGGGCCGCATACTCGAAGGAGAAAAGGAACAGGACTACGTCTGGGAACTCCGGGAACCGTGGATATTCGGCAACCAGTGGAAATGGGAGGGTGGCGTCACAGGGTCGGTGCTGAGGGCGGTCCGGGAAAGCTTCCGGCTCCACAAGACGAGCCTTCTGACCAGCATCAACCGGACGATTTTCGACCGCTCGACGGTCTCCTTCCAGTACGAGCTTTCAAGGGACCGCGTATTCGACGTGCTCCCAGGCGCCGTGCTTTCGCCCACGGACAACGGAAGCGCCACCATCGGAGCGGCGCGCACGGTGCTCGTCTTCGATTTCCGCGACGACCCGTTCAACCCCAAGAAAGGCTCGTTCAATTCGGGGACGATCGAGGCCGGTTCCGCCCTGTTCGGGTCGGAGGTCGACTATTACAAGGTTGCCGCCCAGTCGAGCTGGTATTTCCCCCTGTTTCGCCGGAACACCTTCGTGGTTTCCGGGAGGGCCGGCATGATCCGTCCTGCCCGCAATACGGTCGAGGTCCCGATCCAGAAACGTTTTTTCCTGGGCGGGAGGACCACGGTCCGGGGCTTCAAGGAAGAAACGCTGGGGCCGAAGGCCGCCGACGGGACGCCGACCGGGGGCGACTACATGGTCAACACCAACACCGAACTTCGGATTCCGCTGCAGTATGGATTCGTGCTGGCCGGATTTTTCGACACGGGCAGCGTCTGGTTTCCCCACAACCGGGACAACGGATTCGACCTTCGGAAAAGCGCGGGCACCGGCATCCGCTACCAGACGCCCGTCGGTCCCCTGTCCCTCGACCTGGGCTGGAAGCTCGATCGACGCGAGGGGGAATCGCCCTACGACTGGCACTTCACGATCGGTGCGGTTTTCTGACATGGGCCTCGACACGATCAGCTGGGCAGCGGTCTATGTCGCCCTCGCGGCGGGCGCGGCCTGCCTCCTGCTCGTCGTGGACCGGGCGCGGCTCGAAAAGCAATACCTGGCCGCAAAAGCCATGGCGGAAAAGGATTCGCTCACGCAGCTTCACAACCATGGCGCGTTCAATGACCGGCTCTCGGTCGAACTCGAGCGATCCGCCCGCTACGAGCGGGAACTCGCGGTCATCATGATCGATCTTGACGGTTTCAAGGGAATCAACGACGCCTACGGCCATCCGGTCGGAGACCGGGCGCTTCGCATGACCGCGTCCGTGCTGTGCGACCATATCCGGAAGAGCGATCTGGCGGCCCGATGCGGCGGAGACGAGTTCGCCGTGATCCTCCCCGAAACGGACCTCGAGGCGGCCGGCGTCATAGCCGGGCGCATTTCGGCGGGAATCGGCCATTCGTCGCTGGTTGCAGACGACGGCAAAGGGGTCACGTTCACGGTCAGCATCGGCTATGCCGCCTGCCGTCCCGATTCACCCGACCGCAATGATATCCTCGTGGTGGCCGACCGTCTCATGTTCGAATCGAAGCGCAATGCGAAAGGCGGCGTCCGGGGCATGCAAATCTGACATCCAAGGAGAACGGAATTGGACAGGGGAACGATCGAACGTTACCGGCTCGCGCTTTTCGGCCGGATGATCATGGGCGTCGCACATGAGGTCGACAACCACCTGAGCGTGGTCCTTGGATTTGCCGAACTGCTCCAGCTTACGTCCGGCAACGAAAAGAAGGTGCAGGACGGAGCCGGCAAGATCATGTCCGCCGGCGACCGGATCAACCGGATCGTGAAGCAGTTTTCCCAATATGTCCGGCCCCACGAACCGCTGGTCGAACCGTTCGCGCCCGCCGAGATCCTGCCCGAGATCCTCGTATTCACGAAATACGACCTTGGGCGCGGCAACGTGGCGGTGGCGTTCCCGTCCGTGGTGCCGCCCGGGCTCATCACCGGGGACAGGCGCGACATTTCCCTTGCGCTGATGGTGCTGCTGTTCAACGGGTCGGAAGCGATGGCCGAGAACGGGGGAACGTTGACGCTGACCGTCGCCAGGGAGGAATCGAGCTGGTTCTTCCGGGTCGCGGACCAGGGGCCGGGCCTGTCCGACGACGCGAAGAACCGGGCATTCGAGGAAGGTTTCTCGACGCGGGCCGGAGTCGTCCACACAGGCATGGGATTGCCGATCGCAAGGGAACTGGCCGCAGCGGCGCGTGGAGAGATCGTGCTCGAGAACGTAGCAGGGGGCGGATGCCTTGCGACGCTTCGGGTTCCGGGGCGGTGAGGGCTATGCCCCGGCGGGCAACCGCGACAAGCCGGTGGGGGAGGGTGCACCCTCGCCGCGATAACCGGCGCGCTCGTTGCCGCCGATGTAGACCGTGATCTCCGCGTCGTTCGCCCCGGAATCCGCCGTGCCGCCGCTCAGCGTCACCTGGTCGTTGACATCGGCCGCAAGCGCTTCGAGGCCCGGCGACGTTTCTCCCGCCATGCTCCAGCCCGGTTCGCCGGACTTCGAATAGCCCGTACGCTGCGCGGAATTCTTCTCTTTCGGGCGGGTCAGCGTCACCCGGTCGGCGACCGAGTCGGCCATTTCAGCCAGGAGGTTTCCAGATGGGTTGCGGGTCGAGGGTCTGGCAAGCGGCTGCTTTCGTTGTGTCGCGCGATCCGTTTGCGGCGCCTGGACAACTCGGGACGAAAGCGTCAACCGGTCATGGACGAAATCCGATCGATCGGCAAGGTCTCCGGCGACGGTCGCGGGGGTGATGGGCGGCGGGACGGTGATGCCGATTGCGCGGGGGTCGGCATAAGGGAAAACGGTGGGGTACGCAAGGCGCGCACGGCCACCTGCTGAGGTGATGGCAAGAGACATTGAAGCCATGCCTGCTCCCGACTCGCGGTTGAAAGCCCAAATACGACGACGAACCCTGTTTCCTTCATGTTAACAGGATCATTTCCCGCAAACAACAGAATCTTCCGAAGATTGGCTTCCCTCCCGCCGATATACAGTAACGTATCTTCACGATCGCGAAAGGAGTCCCGTGAGAGTCTCAAGGAAGGCATTTCGGGTCGTGACAACGGTCATCCTGATGCTGGCGGCCGGATGCGGCGGAAGCGG
>JANXPS010000099.1 GCA_025357175.1 Deltaproteobacteria bacterium
GTGGGCGCCTCGCCTTTCTTGGAACGCCAGACCGAACATCCGACCAGCTTGAGACCGGCGAGGAGGCCTTCCTCGAAATGAACCTCTACATCGGCCAGTTTGCTTTCGGGTGCCCCGCCGTGATTCAGGACGTAATGCAGCCGCATTGTGCGACCTCCTTCGGGATGAGTTGCGCGAAGAGAGATCAACAAATGTACCAACCACCGCGATGGCATTGCCTGTCGCGCCACGACGGGGCGGGCGCCGGCCCGGACAGCGCTTGCAGGATGGGTGAACCGGTAGAGAATGTCCCGACGACGGTCGGCCGCCCGGGCGACGATGGACCGGAACCCGGCCTATATCCGCCGCCGCACCAGCTGGGTGGTGAGAAATGCGGGCTCTAGGCCGGCAGTTGCGCTTCCCGGGAGTCGATGACGATCCGGTGGGCCTCCCGGCCGGCCGTCGCGAAAATCTTTCGGGCCATGCGGACAAGGCCGATCAGGTTGTCAACCCGCCCGCTGTTCCGGCGCTCGGTGACCCACCCGAGCGGAATCCGGGTCTTTTTCACGTAATCGATCTGGTAAACGGTGATCTGTTTCATGCGAATACCGCCATTCGGTCATGATGTGCTGCTTGCCTCTGCAGTTTAGATGAATTAATACCGGAAGCAGACTCGAAATACGGTTTCGCGTTACAATGAATGACTACCATCAAGGCACCCGGAGTCTTCCCATGTCCGATACCGCGGAAAAGGTTGCGCAGGCCACCCGTCAGCGCGCCGCCGTGTACGCCCACCTGTTCAAGGTGCTCAAGACCCGCCTGGGCGAGCCGCAGGCGATCGACCTGATGCGCGAGGCGATCTACAACTACGGCCAGGACAAGTCCACGAAGAATTATTCCCCCGAGGCGCGCGGCGGCGATCTCCGGCAGGCGGCTGCCGAGTTCGCGTCGCCCGACCCGGTCAAGGAGTACCAGTTCGCGCCGAGGATCGTTTCCGAAAGCGGCGACGAGGTGGTGATCGCGATGTCCGGTTGCCCGCTCGTGGACGAGTGGCGCGACATGGGGCTTCCGGCCGACGAGATCGAGACGTTGTGCCGGGTGTCCAGGGCGGTCGACCACGGGACGTGGGAGGGTGCGCTGGGCTGCGATCTTTGTTTCGAGGGAACGCGCGGCGAGGGGCGGAGCGAGTGCGTCCTGCGGGTCAAGAAGAGAGCGGGGGGCATTGCCGGATGATCAAGAAGCGGGATCTTGCGTTCATTGTTCCGGCGGTCGCCATCGTCGGATTCCTGGCATACCTGTCGACGCAGGGGCAGGAGCGGTTCATCCCGCGCATCCCCGCGCACCTGGCGGCGATCGGGATCGAGGATCGCGCGAAGGCCGACGCCTATTGCTTCTCCTGCCACGATCCGGCGGCACCGAAGGAAGGCGCCCCCCCGATGCCCCCGATGGTCAAGGAAACCGACAAGACGCTCGCCCCCACCATGGGAAAAGAGGGGCCCGGCGGCAAGAAGCACCCGATTCGCATCAAGAACTGCCGTCTGTGCCATCGGCTGGAACGGAAGGCGAAGTGACCGCAATCCCGGGCCGAAAGCCGGCGATGGGCGCCCACGTCTCCATCGCGGGCGGGGTCGCCACGGCACCGGAGCGCGGCGTCAGGATCGGTGCCGACGTGGTCCAGATCTTCTCGAAGCATGGCCAGCGCTGGGAAGGCAAGCCGATCGAGCCCGACGACGTGCACGGCTTCCGGGCCGAGACGGAACGAACCGGCGTCCGCACAGTAGCCGTTCACTGCGCCTACCTGATCAACCTCGCTTCCGCCAAGGAGGATGTCCGCACCCGCTCGCTCTACGCCCTCGAGGACGAGGCGTCGCGTGCCGCCCTGCTCGGAATTCCGCATCTCGTGATGCACCCCGGCTCTCCCGGCGACGACCCGGAGGAAGAGGGGATCGCCCGGATCGTTTCCGCCCTCAAGGCGTTCGGGAAATTTCCGGCAGGCGTGTCGCTGCTGCTCGAGAACACGGCGGGGCAGGGGGCGTCGCTCGGAAAGACGATGGAACAGCTCCGGCGGATGCTCGACGGTGCGGGAAATCCGCCCGATGTCGCCGTCTGCCTCGACAGCGCACACCTGTTCGAGGCGGGTCACGACCTGTCGAACGCCGACCACTGGGCGGAATTCAAGGACAATCTCGATCGCACCGGCATCCTCCCGCTCGTCCGCATGTGGCACATCAACGATTCGAAGACGGGGTTCGCCAGTCGCGTCGACCGGCACGAGCACATCGGTCGCGGCCAGGTCGGCATCGAGGCCTTCCGCCGCATCGTCAACGATCCGGTTTTCCGGGAATTGCCCCTCATTCTCGAGACGCCCAAGGACGGAGCCGACGAGTACGAGATGGACCTCGTCAACCTGGCTTCGCTCCGGGCGCTGGTGGGCACGTCACCCGACTGATTTATCCCCTTTCCGCCTCTCCCCCCGAACCGTTCGTCTTCATAAAGCCGTGCCCTGAAACCGGGATGGCCGGCGCCGGGTTTAAAACTTCATGGAATGGGAGGTTTCCAGGCCATGAAGTGCATGAAGATCGTGCGTTGGTTTGCGATTCCGATGTCCGCGCTAATGATCTCGGTCCTACCGGGCGGCGACGCTTTTCCGTCTTCGACCCCCGATCAGGGTTTATCCGACGAGGAATTCCAGGACGGAACGGAGCCTTCGGAAATCGCCCAGCCCTCCGATGTCCCTCCGAGTGAGGCGACACCTCCGGCCGACGACCGGAACGCCTATCTGGACAACAATGCCCCGGGCCGCTATTTCGACGGGACGGTGTATTACTACGGCCCCGGCTGGTGGTACGGCCCCTACGGGTGGTTTTACGAGCCCGGATGGTGGTATCCGCCGTTCGCGTGGTTCGAACTGGGGTTCTTCGATGGCGGGCGCCATTTCCGCCACTTCGACCGGTCCCGCCACCACGCGTGGCGGACACCGGGAGGCAGCGTCGGGAGCGGCCCTCGTTCGGGTCTCCGTTCAACGGTCCGCCCGGGCGTCCGCAGCGGTTTCGGGGGGGCTGGTCGGGTCTGGAGCACCCGCCAACCGGGCGGAACGACCCGGGGCAGGTGGGGCGGATCCGGCGGGATGAATCGCGGCGGCTGGGGTGATTCCGGCGGTCGGGGCGGTTTCGGCGGCCGAAGGTAAGCGCGCGTAGCGGCGGGTGAATTCGCGGATTCGGGCGGCATTCGTCCCGAGGTCGCCGATCCCGAAGCGCGAGACCGACCGTAGGTCGATCCTGGCTTTTCCTGCCGCACCGGTAGCAATCCGGATCACCACGTCATCCTTGAATCGAAGCCATCTTGTCGTGTCGGTCGCTTCGATCCGGCCGCCCGCCTCGTTCGAGTCGACGAGTTTCAGCTTCATCTCGCGCGTTACTATCAGCGCCCTGTCGAAGGCCTCCGGCAACGAAAGCCCCGTTTCGATCGGCGCGATGTCCGGATAGGCATTCAACTGTTTCACTGCCACCTCGGGCCCGCCATACCCGGCTCCGTTGGGCGACGCATTCCGCTCGGGCAAAAGCGCCACGAACGGTGGCGGATCGACCGTGTCCGTCGTGATGTCGTGGATCACCGGGATGTTCTTCGCGACCCGGTAGTAACCGGCGGTGATGCCGATGGCAAAGGCACCGATCACGATCCCGAAACTTCCGACCACCATGACCGTGACCACGCCCCGTCGGTTGTCCGCCAGTTTCACATCGCACCTCACTCCCATTTGAGGCAGGAAACGGGCTCCGGGTTTCCTGCATCTTCACAACAGGAAAGGAGGAGATGAGCCATGCTGAAACATTATCTGTTCGCATCGAGTTTTGCCGCCATTATGCTCACCGCGCTGTGGGGCGTCGGCTGCGCAGAGGGAAGCTGCACGACGCACGGGGACATGTCCGCCGTCTCGCTCACGATGCCCTCTTTTTACGCGGAGGCGGATTTTCCCACCTTCGAACTGTCCAACCCGACCGACAAGACCGTGATACAGCCGGATCAGGAGTCGGGCGAATCGACCGTCTCGCCGGCAGCGCCGGGGGAAGCGAAAGCTCCGGAATCCGGTGAAAGCATCGGAACCGGCACGATGCCCGCGAGCGATCCGGGGAATTACTTCCCGCATTTCGGGACCACCCGGCCGCTTGACGACATGCTGGGAATCCACAACGGCCCCGAATACATGGGACCGGTGCGCGAAGACGAAACGCATTGACGGGAGGTGCGTCATGCCGCGGTCCGAATCGTCAGGGCTGACCCGCAGGGAATTCATCAAGGTCGCGGGCGTAGGGGCGCTGGCTGCGGGAGTCGCGCCGGAGTTGCTGTTCGTCCGGCACGGGGCCGCGGCATCGAGGGAACTGAAGATACTGGTCTGGTCCCATTTCGTTCCCCGCTTCGACAAGGAATGGTATGACGGATACGCCGCGGGCTGGGGCAGGGCCAACGGCGTCGCCGTGACGGTCGACCACATCAACCTCGCCGAGATTCCGGCGCGAACCGCATCCGAGATCGCCGCCGGAGGCGGGCACGACCTGATCGAGTGGATTTCGCCGCCGTCGCAGTTCGAACCGGCCGTGCACGACCTGACCGACGTGGTCCGGGATGCCGAAAAGCGATTCGGGAAGATGCACCCGTTGTGCAGCCGGAGTTCGTTCAACCCGAACACGAAAAAGTTCTACGCCTTCTGCCCGGGGTGGACCATCGACCCGGGAAATTATCGGAAATCACTCTGGGAGAAGGCGGGCAAGCCGGGCGGGCCGGTCACTTGGGAGGATCTGGTCGTCTACGGAGGGAAGATCAAGCGGGAGCAGGGGATCCAGCTCGGAATCGGCCTGTCCCAGGAACTCGACTCGAACATGGCGGGGCGGGCGCTGCTCTGGTCGTTCGACAGCGCGATCCAGGATGCGCGCGAGAACGTCGTGCTCGACAATCCGAAGACGATCGAGGCGGTTTCCTACATGGCGCGGCTCTTCAAGGAATCGATGGTGCCGGAGGTGTTTTCCTGGACCGCCGTCTCGAACAACCAGGCGCTCATCGCCGGCCGCGCGACCTACATCCTCAATTCCATATCGGCCTACCGATCCGCGCAGAAAGAGGTGCCTGAGATCGCCCGCGACATCTACTTCACCCCGGCGCTCAAGGGGCCGCGCGGCACCGGGTGGAACTCCGAACACGTGATCTACGAGTACGTCGTCCCGAAATATTCCCGCAATCTCGATATCGCGAAGAAATTCCTGCTCGACCTGGTCGCCAATTACGACCAGGCCATGTATCACAGCGAACTCTACAACTCGCCGGCCTTCTTCGACGCCCCGATTCCCAAGGGCGACCGCGGATACAAGGCGGTGCCGGGGGCGAAGCGGCTTCGGGATCTTCACAACGCCTGGTTCGGGGACGATCCGTTCGCGCTTCCGGGCGAGGCGACCGGGAAACTGGCCGTTCTGAAGGACGCCGAGAGGTGGAGCACCAACATGGGGCACCCGGGACCGGCCAATCCGGCCGAGGGGGAAATATTCTCGACCTTCGTGATCCCGAACATGCTGGCTTCCGCGGCGCAGGGAATGCGGCCGGATGAGGCGGTCAAGCAGGCCGCGACGCAGGCTCGGGCGATTTTCGCGAAATGGCGCGGGAAGAGGCTGGTTGGCGGGCGCACCTAACGCGCCGCAGGAGGCCGATCGATGGCGCGGGTCGAGGTGCGGGGGCTCTCGAAGCGGTTCGGCGGGTTCCAGGCACTGGACGAGGTCGGGCTGACCGCGCGCGAGGGAGAGTTCCTCGTGCTGCTCGGGCCATCCGGTTGCGGCAAGACGACGCTCCTGCGGTTGATCGCCGGGATCGAGGAACCGTCCCGGGGCGAGGTGCTGATCGACGGCCGGGTCGTAAACGACGTGCCCCCCCGCCTTCGAAACGTCGCGATGGTGTTCCAGAGTTACGCGCTCTATCCGCACATGACCGTCCGGGAGAACATCGGCTTTCCGCTGAAGATGCATCACATCCCGAAGGCCGCGGCGGCCGGGAAGGTCGAAGAAGCGGCCGGGATGTTCGGGATCGGCGGTCTGCTCGACCGGAGGCCCAGGGAATTGTCGGGAGGCGAGCGGCAGCGCGTGGCGCTCGCCCGCGCCGTGGTGAGGAACCCGAGCGTGTTCCTCCTCGACGAACCGCTCTCCAACCTCGATGCCAAGTTGCGCGTATCCGCACGGGAGGAGTTGCGCCGGTTCCAACGAAGGATCGGCGTCACCACGATCTACGTGACGCACGACCAGGTCGAGGCCATGGGACTGGGCGACCGGATCGTCGTGATGAACCGGGGCAGCATCCGCCAGGTCGGCGAACCGCGGGAAATCTACGAGCGCCCCGCCGACACCTTCGTGGCGGGATTCATCGGCTCGCCTCCCATGAATCTGGTCGAACAGGGAGACCGCCTGGTCGGCTTCCGGCCTGAACGTTTCCTGCCGGCCGCCCTGACGCCCAAAGCCGACGCCGTCGCCTGGTCCTTCGACGTGACCTGGGTCGAGGATCTCGGCGCGGAGCGGCTGGTTTACGGGACGCTGGGCGGGAAGGCATCCGAGGGCCGCGTGGTTTCCAGGATTCCCGCAAGCGTTCCCATCGCAATCGAGGCGGGACGGGCCTACCCGTTTTCGGTAGACCGGGTGGACCTGAGGTGGTTCGACCGGGCTACGGGCCTCCGGACGGAAGGGGGCGCGCCGTGACCGGACAGGATGACGGTGGAGGCATCCGCGACCGGGCGGGGACGCTGGCCGTGCTCATGATCGCCCCGGCGATCGCGTACATCGTCGCGATGATCGGCGTGCCGCTGCTCCTCGCGATCAATTACAGCCTGAGCGACGCGACGACGGGCGACCCCGTCCACCACTACGCCGGGTTGGTCAATTACCGGTCGGCGCTTGCGGACCCGGTCTTCCGTCTCGCCCTGAAGAACACCTTCGTCTTCGCCCTGGTTTCGCAATCGATCGTGATCGTCCTGTCGCGGGTGCTCGCGTCGGCGCTGTCGATGCCATTTCGCGGAAAGTGGGCGGTCCGTTTCCTGATCATGCTGCCGTGGACCGCGCCGATCGCCCTCGGCGCGATCGGGTGGCTCTGGATGTACGACTCGATCTACAGCCCCTTCGACTGGCTCTACCGCCGGGCGGGGCTTCTCGGAAAGCCGGGGGATCCGTTCGGCCCGATGACGAACATCTACTGGCTCGGGCGGCCGACGCTGGCGATGGCGTCGGTCGTGATCGTCCACGTCTGGCGGCTCCTTCCGCTGGCGACCGTGATCCAGCTCGCGGGGCTGTCCGCGATTCCGGGCGAGATCCTCGAGGCGGCGGAGATCGACGGCGCGCGCGGCTGGCGGAAGGCGGCCTGGATCACGATCCCGCTGACGCTGCCGATCATCGGAATCGCCTTCCTGTTTGGCATCATCTTCACGTTCACCGACATGACGATCGTCTACATTCTCACTCGCGGCGGCCCAGTCAACGCCACGCAGGTGCTCGCGACATGGACCTTCTTCAAAGGGATCGAAGGCGGCGACCTGGCCCAGGGCGCGGCCATCTCGCTGTTCATGGTCCCGGTGCTCGCGGGGATCGCGGCGCTGTTGCTCCGGATGGCGCGGCGCGCGGAGGTGACTTGACCATGGCCGGAATCCGGAAAACGGCGCGGCGCGCCACCCTGTACGGCCGGCTGTCCGCGTTCGTCGTCTTCAGCGCGTTCCCCTTCTACTGGATGGTGATCGCGACGTTCAAGCGCGACCACGACCTCTACGCGCCGGCGAACAACCCGTTCGTGTTCAACGAGCCGCCGACGCTGGACCACCTGCGCACGCTGTTGTTCGACACGCACTTCCTGACCTATCTCGGCAACACCTTCCGGGTCGGGCTGGCCGTTTCGGCGATCACGCTGCTTCTGGCCGTTCCGGCCGCCTACAGCCTGGCGCGATGGGCGAAGCGGTGGGGCGAGGCGCTGGGCATCGGGATCTTCCTCACCTATCTCGTGCCGTCGACGATCCTGTTCCTCCCGCTTTCCCGGTTCACGGCCGGCTGGGGCCTGCAAAATTCCCTATGGTCGCTCATCCTGGTCTACCCGACCTTCACGGTTCCGTTCTGCACGTGGCTCCTGATGGGCTTTTTCAAGGCGATCCCGCGCGACATCGAGGAGCAGGCGATGGTGGACGGCCTTTCCCGGCTGGGAGCGCTCGTGCGGGTCGTTCTGCCGCTGTCGATCTCGGGCCTTTTGACGGTGGTCGTGTTCTCTTTCACGCTGTCGATGCACGAGTTCATCTATGCGCTGACCTTCATCTCCGATTCGGCGGCGAAGACGGTGTCGATCGGGGTGCCGACCGAGCTGGTGCGCGGCGACGTGTTCCAGTGGGGGCCGCTGATGGCGGGCGCGCTGATCGCGAGCATCCCGGTCGCGGTCGTGTACACGTTCTTCCTCGACCGCTTCGTTTCCGGCTTCACGATGGGGGCGGTGAAGTGACCCGTTCCTGAAAAAAGGAGATTGCGATGAGCAAGGCGATCCGTTTTCACGAGTACGGCGGTCCGGAGGTGCTGCGATACGAGGAAGTCGATGTCGGTCCGCCCGGGCGCGGAGAGGCGCGAATCCGGCATGCGGCGATCGGGATCAATTTCGTCGACAATTACCAGCGAAGCGGCCTCTACCCGGTGCCGCTGCCGGCCGTGGCGGGGAACGAGGGGGCGGGCGTGGTCGAATCCGTGGGCACGGGCGTGAAGCACGTCAAGGCGGGGGATCGCGTGGCGTACGGCGGAGGCCCCCCCGGCGCGTACAGCGAACTCCGCAACATCCCCGCGGACCGGCTCTGCATCCTGCCCGGCGAGCTTTCGTTCGAGCAGGGCGCGGCGATGATGCTCAAGGGGCTTACCGTGCAGTACCTGGTCCGGAGGACGTTCAGGGTCCAGGCCGGAGACGCGGTGCTGTTTCATGCGGCGGCCGGCGGGGTCGGGACGATCGCCTGCCAGTGGCTGAAGGAAATCGGCGCCACGGTGATCGGCACCGCCGGCTCCCCGGAAAAGTGCGGTGAGGCGATCCGCAACGGTGCAGCCCACTGCATCGACTACCGGGCCGAGGACGTCGTCGCGCGTGTCATGGAAATCACGAACGGGGAAGGCGTTGCGGTCGTCTACGACTCGGTGGGCAAGGATACGTTCGACGCGTCGCTTGAATGCCTCCGTCCGTTCGGGATGCTGGTAAGCTTCGGCAACGCGTCCGGCCCCGTGCCGCCGTTCGACCTTGGGCTGCTGGCCCGGCACGGTTCGCTGTTTGTCACGCGCCCGAGTCTCAACAGCTATGCGGCAAAAAGGAGCGACCTGGAATCGATGGCCGCGGAGCTGTTCGGAATCGTCCGGTCGGGTGCCGTCAAGATCGAGATCGGGCGGCGATACCCTCTCGCCGATGCCGCGCAGGCCCAGCGCGACCTCGAGGGCCGCAGGACGAAAGGCTCGTCGATTCTGATCCCTGGAATTTCGGTATAGTTGGAGCACTATGCCCAGGATCGCTTCATACGGGATGACGGACGTCGGTCTGCGTCGCATGAACAACGAGGACGTGCTCGTCATCTTGCCGGACTCGCCCGTTTTCGCCGTGGCCGACGGCATGGGAGGCGCCGCCTCGGGCGAAGTCGCCAGCGGCCTGTTCGCCGACGCCGTCCTCGACGAGGCGGCCGAAGGCATTCCGGCGGCGGTCGACCTGACCGTGGACACGGTCCGCAACATCTTCCTGCGCGCAAACCACGCCATCCTGACCCTGTCCCGCGAAAAACCCGAACACGCGGGCATGGGCTGCACGGCGGAAGTGCTGGCGTTCGCAGAGGGTCTCTTCGTGCTGGGGCACGTGGGCGACAGCCGGAGCTACCTGTTCCGCGACGGGCAACTGAGCAGGCTCACGAGAGACCACTCTCTCGTGCAGGATCACATCGACCGAATGCTCATCACCGAGGAGGAAGCGCGCACCCACCCCATGCGCAATGTCATCGTCCGTGCGGTGGGAATCGGGGAACCGCTAGCGGTTGACATCCTGCGGGGGGATGCGTTTCCGGGCGACCTGTTCCTGCTCTGCTCGGACGGGCTGACCGACATGGCCGAAGAAGGCGCGATCGCGGAACGGCTGGCGGC
>JANXPS010000106.1 GCA_025357175.1 Deltaproteobacteria bacterium
GGCGGACGACCGGTTGGCCTTGTCGTAGGAACCTTTGAAGACGAACGGCACGCCCAGCTTCTCGGACAGCGTCGCCAGTTTTGCGGCAACGTTGAACGCGAGCGCTTCCGACTCGAGCACGCAGGGGCCCGCGATGAACAGAAGCGGATATCCGCGTCCGACGTGGAGTCCCCCGACCCTGGCTTCGCGGATCATGCCCCTTCTCCCTTGCCCTCGGCCCTGCGGGAGAAGCCCCAGGCCGCTCCGATGAAGTCGCGAAACAGCGGATGCGCCGCCATCGGGCGCGACTTGAACTCGGGGTGGAACTGGACGCCGAGGAACCATGGGTGGTCGGCGATCTCGACGATTTCGACCAGCCGGTCGTCGGGAGATACCCCCGTGATCCGGAGCCCCTTCTCCCCGAGCGGCGCCCGGAACTCGTTGTTGAACTCGTAGCGGTGACGGTGCCGTTCGGACACCTCGGCGGCACCATACGCCTTGCGCGCGAGCGTGCCGTCGGCCACCTTGCACGGGTAGGCGCCCAGCCGCATCGTCGCACCCATGTCGACGACCCCCTCCTGGTCGGGCATGAGGTCGATGACCGGGCACTCGCTCTCCGCGTTGAACTCGCGGCTCGTGGCTCCCGCCATGCCGCACACGTTTCGGGCGAACTCGATGGCCGCAACCTGCATGCCCAGGCAGATGCCGAAAAAGGGCACGCGGTTCTCGCGCGCGTATTTCACCGCGGCGATCTTGCCCTCGACCCCTCTCACGCCGAAGCCGCCCGGGACCAGGATGCCGTCGACCCCCTTGAGCAGCGCTTCGGCGCCCTGGCGCTCGACCTCTTCGGAATCGACGTAGCGATGGAGCACCCGGACCGCGTGGGAGATGCCGCCATGCGTCAGCGCTTCGTTGAGAGACTTGTAGGATTCCTTCAGGTTGACGTATTTCCCGACGATGGCGATCGTCACTTCGCCCACCGGATTCTTCCATTTGTCGACGGCCTTGACCCACGCGTCGAGCTTCGGCTCGGCCGCCCAGATGTTGAGCAGCTCCATCGTCTTGTCGTCGAGGCCCTCCTGGCGAAGCACCATCGGCAGTTCGTAGATGTGCTCGACGTCGGGCACGGTGATGACCGCATCCTCGGTGACGTTGCAGAAGAGCGCGATCTTCCCCTTGATGTCCTTGGGCAGCGCGCGGTCGGTCCGGCAAAGGAGCACGTCGGGCTGAATGCCGATGGAGCGAAGCTCCTTCACGCTGTGTTGGGTGGGCTTGGTCTTGAGCTCGCCCGCGGTCTTGATGTAGGGCACCAGCGTCAGGTGGACGTAAAGCGTGTTCTCCTTGCCCCGGTCGCCGCGCACCTGGCGGATCGCCTCGAGAAAAGGCAGCGACTCGATGTCGCCGACCGTGCCGCCGACTTCGACGATGAGCAGGTCGTAGCCCTGCGCCGCCGCGTAGATGATCTTCTTGATCTCGTCGGTGATATGGGGGATCACCTGCACGGTGCCGCCCAGGTAGTCGCCGCGCCGTTCCTTGGTGATGACGGAGTGGTAGATCTTGCCCGTGGTGCAGTTGTTCTTCTTGCCCATGCGCGACGAGATGTACCGCTCATAGTGGCCGAGGTCGAGATCGGTCTCGGCGCCGTCGTCGGTGACGAACACCTCGCCGTGCTGGAAAGGGTTCATCGTGCCCGGGTCGACGTTGATGTACGGGTCGAGCTTGAGCATCGAGATCTTGAGACCCCGCGCCTCGAGCAGCGCCCCGAGCGAGGCGGCCGCGAGCCCCTTGCCGAGCGAGGAGACGACGCCTCCCGTCACGAATATGAATTTGGGTTTTACCGTGCGTTCCGAGCGCATAGCCGCTCCTCCACGTTTTTCAAGTCTTCGGGGGTATCGACGCCGGCCGAATCGAACGCGACGTCCACCACGCGGATTTTATATCCTGCCTGCAGGACGCGTAACTGCTCGAGCATTTCGGTCGTTTCTAGCGATGACGGCGCCGTCGCCGCCATCTCGAGCAGAAAGCCTTTGCGATAGCCGTAGATGCCCAGGTGCTTCCGCCAGCGCACCGGGCGTCCTTCACGGTCGTGCGGGATCGGGGCCCGCGAAAAGTAGAGCGCGTCGCCCCGGTCGTCGGTCACGAGCTTGACGACCATCGGGTCGGCAAACCGGGCCATGTCGTCCATCGGTAGCGCCGCGGTGGTCATCATGACGGCCGGGTCGGCGAGCAGCGGGGCGATCACCGCGTCGACCACGGCCGGGTTCATCAGCGGTTCGTCGCCCTGCAGGTTGAGGAACAGCTCCTCGTCGAGCGAGCGGGCCACCTCGGCCACCCGGTCGGTGCCCGATGCGCAGTCGGGCGAAGTCATCGCCACTTCGCCACCGAACGCCCGCACCGCGTCGGCGATCCGCGAATCGTCGGTGGCGACCACGACGCGCGACGCCAGTTTCGCACGTCGCGCCGCATCCCACACGTGCCAGATCATCGGCTTGCCGCACAGCATCGCGAGCGGCTTTCCCGGAAAGCGTGTCGACCCGTAACGCGACGGGATGACGACCGCCGCTTTCGTCGTCAAGGAAACACCGGGGCGCCGCGCAGCCCGTCGTTTTCGGCGTAGCCGTTCATCAGGTTGAAGCACTGGACCGCGCCTCCGGAGGCGCCCTTGACCAGATTGTCGATGGCGGACATCGCGATGACGCGACGACCCTTTTCCTCGACGCTGAACGCGACGTCGCAGAAGTTGCTGCCCACGACGTTCTTGGTCGCCGGAAGCTGCCCCGGCGGGCAGAGCCGGACGAACGGCTCCTTCGCGTAGGCCTTCCGGTACGCCGCCTCGACTGCGGCGGCCGTCACGCGAGGCTTGAGCGTCGCGTAGCAGGTCGAAAGCATCCCGCGCACCATCGGCATCAGGTGCGGGACGAAGGTGATCGACATCTTTTGTCCCGCGGCCAGCGACAGTTCCTGGTCCATCTCGGGATTGTGGCGATGGCCGGGCAGCCCGTAGGGCCGCACGCCGCCCTCGGTTTCGGGGT
>JANXPS010000118.1 GCA_025357175.1 Deltaproteobacteria bacterium
GAGATGGTCATGCCCGGCGACAACGTTCAGATGAGCGTCGAGCTGATCATGCCTGTCGCCATGGAAAAGGAACTTCGTTTCGCGATCCGCGAAGGCGGCCGCACCGTGGGCGCCGGCGTCGTCGCCGAAATTCTCGAATAGTCGAAAGCCGCCTCAAAAGGCACGGAGACAACGATGAGAGACATCATTACGCTGGCGTGTACCGACTGCAAGAATCGCAACTACACGACCACGAAAAACAAGAAAACGACGCCGGACAAACTCGAGCTCAAGAAATTCTGCAACTGCTGCAGGAAGCATACGAACCACAAGGAAACAAAGTAGTCGGCAGGGTATGAAGGCCAGTAGCTCTAACGGCTAGAGCGCCGGACTCCAAATCCGGATGTTGGGGGTTCGAATCCCTCCTGGCCTGCCACCCTTTTCCATCGACAGGAGACGGCAAGCATATGGCGAAATCGTTTAAGGAACGTTTGCTCAATCGTCTTCCGGGGAGCCGTACCACATCCGACGAGACCCGCGCCCGAAATGAAGACGAAACTTTTCTCCAAAAGGCAACCGGCTTCTTCCAGGAGTTCAAGACCGAAATGAAGAAAGTGACGTGGCCTGGGCGGAAGGAAACTGCCGCTTCTACCGTCGTCGTCATCCTCGTGGTCCTGATCATTGTCCTGTTTCTCGGCCTGGTCGATTACGCTCTCGGCCATATCGTTTACTCCGTTCTGAACTTCTAAGCGTAAACCAAGAGGAAACGATGGAGAAACAGTGGTTCGTGGTTCATACCTATTCCGGGTATGAAAAAAAGGTTTTGGAGTCCCTGAAGAATCGGATAGAGACCGAGGGGATGTCTGAACTGTTCGGCGACATTCTGATCCCGGCCGAAACCATCGTCGAGATGAAGAACGGCAAGAAGAGAACCGGGACGCGCAGCTTCTTTCCTGGATATCTTCTGGTCCAGATGGAGCTCGACGAACGGACCTGGCATCTTGTCCGCCATACGCCCAAGATCACGGGTTTCGTCGGCGGACAGCACCCGGCTCCGATTCCCGAATCCGAAGTCGCCGAAATCAGGTCCCAGATGGCAGAAGGCCGCCTGAAACCGAAGCCGAAGGTGTCGTTCTCCGAAGGAGAAAACGTTCGCGTCATCGACGGCCCCTTTTCCAATTTCAACGGCGCGGTCGAGTCCATCAAGCCCGACAAGGGCAAGGTGGTCGTCCTCGTATCCATTTTTGGCAGGGCGACTCCTGTCGAGCTCGATTTTACACAGGTCGAAAAAAGCTAGGTCGGAGGAAAAGTCATGGCAAAGAAAATCATCGCGCAGATCAAACTGCAGATCCCGGCCGGCAAGGCAAACCCTTCGCCGCCCGTTGGCCCCGCACTCGGCCAGCACGGCGTCAACATCATGGAGTTCTGCAAATCGTTCAACGCGAAAACCGCCGGCGCCGAGGGGATGATCACCCCCGTCGTCATTACCGTATTTGCCGATCGGTCCTTCACCTTCATCACCAAGACGCCCCCCGCGTCCGTGCTGCTGCTGAAGGAAGCCGGCCTCCCCAAGGGCAGCAAGACGCCCAAGCGGGAGAAGTGCGGCAAGATCGCAAAGTCCAAGGTTGAAGAGATCGCCAAGCTCAAGATGGTCGATCTCGACGTCAAGGATCTCGCCGCTGCCATCAAGACCATCGAGGGCACCGCGCGCAGCATGGGACTCGACGTCGTCTGATCCCCGAAAGGGATCGCCGACGGTTCACATCGAAGGGAGAAAGAAATGCCGAAACACGGAAAACTATACCTGGCCGCTCGTACCAAGGTGAACAGGGAGGCAAAGTATTCTCTCGACGAGTCGCTCAACCTGCTTGGTGAAATGAAATTCGCGAAGTTCGACGAAACGGTCGAAGTCGCGATGCGTCTCGGGGTCGATCCGAAATACCCCGACCAGCAGGTCCGTGGCTCAGTCGTGCTTCCCAACGGAACAGGCAAGGTCCTCCGCGTGCTCGTTTTCGCGAAGGGCGAGAAAGAAAAGGAAGCGCTCGAGGCAGGCGCCGATATCGTCGGAAACGACGACCTGATCGCTAAGATCCAGGGCGGTTGGCTCGAGTTCGACAAGGCCGTCGCCACGCCCGACATGATGGGTTCGGTCGGAAAGATCGGCAAGCTTCTCGGACCCCGCGGCCTGATGCCGAACCCCAAGGTCGGGACCGTTACGTTCGAAGTCGGCAAGGCCGTCAAGGACCTCAAGGGCGGCAAGGTCGAGTTCCACGTTGACAAAACCGGCACACTTCACAGCGGCATCGGCAAGATCAGCTTCGGAACCGAAAAGCTCGGCCAGAATTTCATGACGTTCTATGAAGCGATCAACAAGGCCAAGCCGTCCGGTGCCAAAGGCACCTACATAAAAACGATCACCCTGTCTACCACGATGGGGCCCGGCGTCCGCCTCAATTCCAATTCGCTCGAGGTGGAATAGTTATTCAACGCTTCTTGACACCGAAACTTCGTTTGTCAAAGACCGCGGGTTCGCCAATCCGGCAACTAAGAGGTGGAGGGTGATCTCACCGTCCCGCGCAGACAACGGCAGGTTGAGCGGAACATCAAGCCATGTTTTCTCCGCGCAATGCCCTTTACTTTGACAGCGGTTTCGAAACGAGACCAACAACTCAACGAAAGGAGGGGTAAAACGCGGTGAAAAGCATGAGCAAGGCCGATAACGTCGAAGATCTCAAGAAAACGATTGCCGCCCAGAAAGGGGCCATCGTCGCCGAGTTCAAGGGCCTCACGGTCAAGGAAATCACGTCACTCCGCAAGAAACTCCGCGAGGTGAATGCCGAGTTCCGGGTCGTCAAGAACACCTTGATCAGCCTCGCGGCCAAAGAATCCGAATTTTCGCAGCTGGACGAATACTTCAAGGGCCCGACGGCGGTCGCATTCTCCTACGGCGATCCGGTTGCCCTCGCCAAGGCGATGAAGACATTTGCCACGGCGAGTCCTGCCAAGATCAAACTCAAGGCCGGTTATCTCGATGGAAAGGCGCTCAGCGCCAAGGATGTCGAGGCGCTCGCCGAAGTACCGTCACGCGAAGTCCTGCTCGGCCGCATGGTCGGCAGTCTCGCGGCGCCGCTTACGCGACTGGTCCTGGTTCTTTCCGGGCCGCAGCGCAAGCTGGTGTACGCGCTTGATTCCATTCGATCCCAAAAATCTGCCTGAAAAATATCTGGAGGATACAAGAAATGGCTTTCAACAAGGAAGAATTCATCGCAAGCAT
>JANXPS010000232.1 GCA_025357175.1 Deltaproteobacteria bacterium
CGGCGCTCGCAATGGCGGTCAGCGAACCGGCGGCGAGGGAGACGAGAATGGGCGCGAACGCCTTCCGGATGAGATCGATCTCGCTGGTCGGCATCCTGCCCGCACACGGCTTCATGGGGGCGTTTTTCACCGCCACCTCGATGATCGGCTTCATCGCCGGGGCGGGCATCGTGGTGCGCAACTCGATCATCCTGGTCGACTTCGTCGAACTGCGCCTCGCGCAGGGAATGCCGCTCGACCAGGCGGTGATCGACGCGGGGGCGGTCCGTTTCCGTCCGATGCTGCTGACGGCCGCCGCGGTCATCGTGGGCGCCTCGGTCATGCTCGCCGACCCGATCTTCCAGGGGCTCGCCATTTCATTGATGGCGGGCGAGGTGGCATCGCTCCTGCTGTCGCGGATGACCGTGCCGATCCTCTTCTTCATCACCGAGCGGGCGAAGCACCGGCACTAGGCGAGGAGCGGATCCGATGGGCTACCTGACGCTGATCCTGATCTGCCAGCTGCTCGGCGAGATCGTCGCGCGGCTTGCGCGGTTGCCCGTGCCCGGCCCGGTCATCGGCATGGTCATTCTGTTCTGCGGGCTTCTGCTGCGGCGCGGCATCCCCGAGGGGCTCGAAACGTCGGGCGGATATCTGCTGCGAATCCTGCCGATGCTGTTCGTCCCCGCCGGAGTCGGCATCGTCACCCACCTCGATGTGTTGAGGCGCTCCTGGGCGGCGTTCGGGGGCGCTGTCGTCGTCGGCACGGCCTTGACGATCGCGGTGACCGGGCTGGTCATGCAGCTTGCAGTCCGGCATCGCGCGAAGACGGCCCCGGCGGACACTGCATGACGGGGGCGTTGGGGCCGCTCTGGACGCATCTGTCCGCCACGCCGCTATTGTGGCTGACGCTCACGCTGGTCGCCTACCAGGGAGGCGGATGGCTCTTTCGCCGGTCAGGCTGTCATCCGCTGCTCAATCCGGTGCTGACCGCCGTTGCGGCACTCGTTCTGGCGCTCAAGGCCAGCGGGACCGACTATCGGACATACTTCGACGGCGCCCGCTTCATCCATTTCCTGCTCGGGCCGGCCACGGTCGCCCTGGCGATTCCCCTTTACCGCGAGATCGATCTCATCCGGAAGGCGTTCGCGCCCATTCTCGTCTCCCTCGCCGCCGGTTCGCTGACCGCCATTGCGAGCGCCGTCGGGATTGCCCGGCTCTTCGGAGGCGAGCGGATCATCCTGCTGTCGCTGGCGCCGAAATCGGTCACCACGCCGATCGCGATGGGGATTTCCGAGCAGATCGGCGGCCTTCCGTCGCTGACCGCCGTCTCGGTGGTCCTGACCGGGATCGGCGGAGCGGTGTTCGGCGGCTGGCTCCTCGATCGCCTGCGGGTGCACGACGAATCGGCCCGCGGCATGGCGATGGGCGTCGCGTCGCACGGCATCGGGACGGCGCGCGCGCTCCAGTGGAGTCGTTCGGCCGGGGCGTTCGCCGCCCTGGCGATGGCGCTGAACGGCCTGCTCACCGCGCTGCTGCTCCCGGTTCTTGCGGGCCCTGGTGCGGTAGGCGAAACGCAAGTCTCCAGGAGGGCGCCCGGCCCGCAGTGACCCAACCGCACCGAAGGCGCCATGACGCGCCGGAAGCTCTGGTAATGACACGAACTGCAAAAATCTGTAAAGTTGCCGGATGGGATCACCTGCCGGATGCGGCCTGCGTCGCCTGCAATCCGGGGTTGCCTGGCCGGCCCACATGGGCGGGTTCACGCAGGACACGTTACGGGAGGGGAGTATGACGTGCAAACATTTCTTAAATACGATGATAGTTATTTGTCTGTGTTGGAGTTATGTTCAGGCAGATACGAATAACACAGACCAGAGTTTAAACGGGACGCAACAGAAAGATATCAGAACAGATCATTCGTTGAAAAAGGCCGAAGTTGATAAAATAAAAACAAAAAAGAATAATGTTCTGAAAGTTGAGATTTTCGGAAAAGGAGGGTGCACCTACTGTAAAAAGGCACTGGCCTATTTTGATAGAAACAATATTTCATATAAATATTTCGATATAGAAAAAGATAAAAGCGCCATGGAGAGGGTTAAAAAATTAACCCCGTATGTTGTTGTCCCAATTGTAATTATCAATGATGAAGTTATTGAAGGATATTCTCCTGAATCATACGACGATTATGTGAAATGAAAATTCTAAATGCACAACGGGGGAGGGAAGCATGAAAATTCATCGCTGGCTATTCGTGGTGATATTTGCAGGGATGTTTTCCGGTTGTGCAAGCGGGCTTGTCGGCAAATTACCGGAAGTTCCGGATAAAAACAACGCGTCGGAAATAATCATCATACGGCCGTATAATTATATGGCTTCCGGTACGAGCGCGTATGTGTCATTCGACAACAACGATGTATTGGCCATCAGGGTCGTTCAATATGCAAAGTTCCTGGCGCCGGCCGGCAACCATGCGATCGGGGTCAGATACCCTGGGTTTCCAATCAACAATATGGAAATGGTGTTGACTCCGAAAATGAAATATTACTTCGGCGTCAGTGTGGGGTTTTCCAATTTCAGTTTGATACCTAAAACCGAAGCGGAAGCGCTTCCATACATCGAGACGTCGAATTACATGCCGCTGGAACCCCCGAAATAACCGGGGGGCCGATGCACTCAAACAATTGACCGGCGACGGATTTGAGGGCGCGCGGACGGGGGGTGTTCATTCCCCTGCGGCGCTCCGGGTGAACCATGGGGAAGAACCGGCTCGAGGCGTTCAGCGACGGCGTTTTCGCGATCATCATCACGATCATGGTGCTCGAGTTGCGGGTGCCGAACGATGCCGGGCTTGACGCCCTGCGGCCGCTTCTGCCGGTCTTCCTGACCTACGCCCTGAGCTTCGTCTACATCGGCATCTACTGGAACAACCACCACCACATGCTCCACGTCACCCAGCGGATCAGCGGGGGGATCCTGTGGGCCAACCTCCACCTGCTGTTCTGGCTCTCCCTCTTCCCGTTCGTGACCGGATGGATGGGCGTGAACCGGTTTGCGCCGGCTCCAACCGCGCTCTACGGCGGAGCGATGCTGATGGCCGCGATCGCCATCCCGACCGCCGCATCGAGCGCGCCGTGGCTGCCGGGCGGGAGCGGGGCTCGCGGCAACCATGACCTGCCGGTCTTCATCATAGAAGATGGAGCAGACAAAAAAACACGAACTCTGTGCGTGAACGCGCTGCGTGGAGGCGGGAGAGATGAAAACGGCGAGAGTATTGCGCGAGGCAGTCCGGCCCGTGCCGGAGGGCTATCATACCGTGACGTCGTTCCTGGTGGTGAAGCGGGCCGCCAAGGCGATCGATTTCTACAAGAAGGCGCTCGGAGCGAAAGTTCTTTCGAGGATGGATACTCCGGACGGGGAGAACGTCGTGCATGCGATCCTCGAGATCGGCGATTCGAGGATATTTCTGTCGGACGAACTTCCCGGGATGGGACTCCGTTCGCCGGAATCGCTCGGGGGCGCCACCAGTTCGATCTATCTGTACGTGGACGACGTCGACAAGGCGTTTCGCAAGGCGATCGGCGCGGGCGGGCAGGTGATCCATGTGGTGAAAGACACCTTCTGGGGAGACAGGACGGGGACTTTCGCAGACCCGTTCGGCTACCAATGGGATGTGGCGACCCACATCGAGGATGTTTCCCCGGACGAGATGAAAAAACGGGGCGACCTGTTCATCAAGGAGATGGCCTCGAAATCATCCGGTTCCGGTTGACGGATTCATGGATGCCGGCCAAGCGGTCCTGATCTACGACGGGAGTTGCCCGGTCTGCCGGAAGACGGCCGGGGCTCTCGGGAAGCGTGGCTTTCCGGGGGCGTTCGAGTTTCTGCCCTGCGATTCGGCGGAAGTTTCCCGCAGGTACCCGCAGATTTCCAGGGCGGACTGCCTGCGGGCCGTCCAGCTCGTGTTGCCCGACGGAACCGTGTTGGCCGGCAGTGCCGCCGCGCCCGAAATAGCCGCCCGGATCCCCCGATATCGCTGGATCGCCCCGTTGCTGCGGCTTCCGGCCGTCGCCTTCGTGGCGGAGTTCGCCTATCGGACATTTGCCCGGAACCGGAATCTGATCGCGCGAACACGGGGGTGCTGAGCGACACGGAACCCCGGCGGTTATCGATGCATCTTAAAAAGGAGTGCGGAAGGGGGGCTGAATATGTGCCAGACCTGTGGCTGCGGAAAGAAATAAGCGAACCTTCGGGTCCAAATTCATACTTCAGGGAGTCAAGGGCGCGCCCCGGACATGTTTTCCAGGGCGCGCTTTTGTGCCCGCACCAATCCGTTGGCGGCGTCCCGGTCGGCCGGGGAAAGACGAAGCGTCTCCCCGTAATGGACGACCGCCTCGTCGAAGCGCCCCGTCTGCTCGAGGTCGACCGCCAGGTTGAAATGGGCGTCGGGATAGTCGGGACGGATTCGCAACGCCTCGCGGTACTGGGCGATCGCCTCGTCGTACCGTTTCTGGTCCGCAAATTCGATACCCAAGTCGCTGTGGATCAGCCAGTTTCCCGATGTGGTCGCCAGGGTGTGTTCGAACAGCGTCACGCTGTCTTTCCAGTAGCCGACCTGATGAAATGCTATGGCGCCGGATGCCAGGACGACCGCGACTGCGAGAGTCGCCATCGCCTTGCCGAGCGCCGGAACGCGCGACGGAAGTTCCCCGGTAGCCACGGACGTCGTCTCCACTCCCTGGCCGCGACGAGCGAAACGGCGAGGAGCGCAGCGGCGCACAGCAGCGTTTTCCAGAGGGGAAACTCCAGCGCGTCGAACGGGTAGAGGACGGCCAGATCGGATGGGTAGAGCGTTTTGCCGATGTAGGCGACATAGGATGTCAGGGCGTTCGAGACGCGGTCGCCCATCGAGGTGTCTCCCGATACCGACATCGCGCCGCCCATTTTCTGGGCGTAGATCGTGACCGCGGCGGACAGGGCGGACAGGAGGAAGAAGGGGATCTTCTCCTTCAGCAACGTTCCGATCGACGCCGGGGGGATCTTTCCTGCCGCGTCGCCCGGCTCCGTGGTTTCTGCACCGGCCCGGAGCCTTCCCAGCGGCCAGAAATCCAGCAGCAGCAGCAAAAACGGCAGCGTGACCAGCATCGGCTTGGCCATGAGGCCGAGCGCGAACAGCGCGAGCGTCCCCGTGAACGATTTCGGGCCGTCCTTTGACGCCTGCCGGCAATAGGCATTCATCGCAAGCAGCATCAAGAAGGTGCTCAGGACATCCTTTCGCTCCGCGATCCACGCCACCGATTCGACGTGCAGCGGATGGACGGCGAACAGCGCGGCCACGGTCGCCGACCGCCAGGGCTTTCCGGTCCACCGGAATAAAAAGAAGAACAAGAGCACGGTGTTGCCGACGTGGAACAGCACGTTGACGACGTGGTGCGGTCCCGCCGACATCCCGAACAGCGAAATGTCGATCATGTGCGAAAGCCAGGTGACCGGGTGCCAGTTGGCGGCGTGGGTGGTCGAAAGCGCCCACCCGATCCCGCGGGCGGTCAGCCCGTGCTTGACGGCGGGGTTCTCGAAAATGTAGGTGGGATCATCGAGGGCGATGAAGGGAAACGAAAAAACCGGCCAGTAGACGGCGATCGTAAGCAGGGCGAGCAGGAGTGCAGTGAGTTTCCTCGCCTTGACCGAAGTCGGCTCGCAGTCCATTTCGTCCTCCTGTCCTGCGGGTCGTGCCCGTGTCTCAGGAGGCTATCACGTCGTCAGCACGTCTTGAAGGTCGAGATGGCGGAGGAGAGCATCTGGGCGCTTTCGGAGTTGGCCTGCGAGACGCGGGTGATCTCGCTCACCCCCTGGCTGATCTCGCCGATTCCCATCGCCTGCTCGTTTGAGGCGGAGGCGATGCCGGCGACCAGTTCGCCGATGCTCCCCGTGATCGCCACGACTTCCTGGATCGCTTCGTTCGTGGACGCGACGAGCTCTCCGCCGTGGTGCACCTTCAAGACGATGCCGTTGATGAGCTCTTCGGTGTTCCGGGCCGCTTCGGCGGCGCGGGCCGCCAGGTTTTTCACCTCGGATGCGACGACGGCGAATCCTTCGCCGGCCGCGCCTGCGTGAGCCGCCTCGACCGCGGCGTTGAGCGCCAGCAGGTTGGTCTGCGTCGCGATCAGGTTGATCGTCTTCACGATTCGCCCGGCCTCCTCGCTCGATTGCGCGATATCGACCATCGCGCCGGTCAGCTCGCGCATCGAGGCGTCGGAGCGTTGCACGACGGACAGCGACTGGGTCATCAACCCGTTGGTCCGGCTCGCGTTGTCGGCGTTGGTCCGGGTCATCGCGGCAACTTCGGTGGCCGAGGCGCTCATCTCTTCGGCTGCCGCCGCGAGTTCCTCGGATCCGGCGGAAAGCGTCGAGATCGCGTCGGCGATCCTTCCGGTCATATCCCCCAGGTTCTCGGCGGTGTGGTTGAAGCGCGACGCGAGGAGGCCGAACTCGTCTCTCGGGGAATCGTCCATCCGGGCCGTCAGGTCGCCTTCGCCGAATGCTTCGGCCAGCTCCGAAAGACTGTGGATCTGTTTCGTGATCGACCGGACGAGCATGGTGCCGAGCAGCGTCCCGACGACCATGCACACGGCGCCGACCGCCGAAACCAGCACGATGCTCGACTGGACGATGCCGTTGACGGCGAGGACGGTCTTTTCCTGTTCGCCTTGCGCAAGGGTGACGCCCCTGCTTCCCTCCTCGCGCTGCTTCTCGACCATTTCCCGGATCTTCACGCTGAGGGCGTTCGCCTTTTCCTCGATCGTCAGCGATTCCTTGAGCTTTTCGAGGACGCCGCCCTTCGAGAACAGCGTCCCGCGCACCTCGCCGAGCGAAGAGAGGACCCCGGACAGCGATTTCGCCTCGCCCTTGTAGCCGCCCGCGGACAGCAGTTCCCCCTCCTTGCGCGCCACCTTTTCGGCGGATGAGATCTTCTCCTGGATTTCGGCGGAAAGCCGGTCGAGCTGCTTCGAGTCGCGCACCCCGAACAGCAGTCCGACGCGCCCCTCGATCGTGGAACCGAGCGCGGTCAGCTGCCCGTTCTGGGCGAGGATTCCGCCGGCCGAATTGGAACCCTTGAGCGAGGATTCGAACTTCTCGTTCTCGGTCGTCACCTCGGCGGTGTTGACCTCGGTGCGCGCCTCCATGTCGCTCAGCAGATTGGTGACTTTCTGGGTGACCTGCTTGATGGCGGTATCGAAGCTCTTTTTCGATTCCTCTTCGGCGGCCGCGCCCAGGAGGGCGGTTTTTGTATCGACCAGCCCGCCCTTGTCGAGGACGGCCTTCCCGATTTCCGGGAGCGATTCTGCCAGGAACTTGCCGGCTCCGGGCGCAGCCGCCTTGACCAGCTCGTTGCCCATGAGGAAGCGATAGGCCGAATTGAAATGGTTCTTCGCGACGGGGACGCTCCTGGCCGAGTCGGTCGACGACAGCTCCATCAGGGCGAGCTTCATGTCCTTCAGGAAGTCCTTCATCGCCTGGATGTTCTTCTGCTGCGAGGTGATCTTGGAAACCGACTCGTTGGAAGAGGCGAGCGATCCGGAGGAACGCGTCTGCACCTTGCGGATCGATTCGTCGAGCACCGAAAGCCTGGTGGACATTGCGCGCAGATGTTCGTTCATCGACTTGAGCGAGTCGGACGCGGCGACCGATGCCGCGATCCGGTCGCCCGTGGTCTGCTCGATCTGTTGGGTCGCTCCGGAAAGCTGCTCGACCTTTTCTTTGCCGGAAGCGCCGCCGCCATTGAGCGCGTCGAGTTCGAGGGAGACGCGGGAGACGTCGGAAAGCGACTTGCCGGCGTCCTCCCGCGCCTTCGAGAGTTCCGGCCGGGTGGCAGCCACCTGGACGCGGAGAAGGTTCGACGTGTGTTCCTGGAGGGCTCGCTGGAGATCGATCGTCTTCAGTTGCGCCGGGGTCGATTTCTCGGTCAGCAGGTGGATCTGCTTCCCGACGAACTTCATCCCGATGAGGCTGAAGACACCCACTGTCGCGAGACCCGCAAGACCGACGAACGCGCACGCGTACAATTTGGTCCGAACCTTCATGACGCTCCCCCCACCCCTTCGGAACGGACTATTTCTTCGCCGTTGACGTGTAGTAGTCGACGACTTTCTTGATGTTTCCGGCCGGCTCGCCCTTGCTCACCAACGACAGCTGGAAGGAGATCTCCGGCGCCTCGACGGTCTTGACCGAACCCTTTTTCGCCGAGGATGCGAGAAGCGTATCCGCGACGACGGCGAGCCCTTCAGGGTTGATGTCGAGGTATTCGACCTGCTTGGCGGGCGTTTCGGAATCGATCGTGCCCGCCGCGAAATCGGCTCCGGACATGATCTGTTTCTGGATGATCTTCCGGGTGGCGGTGCCGATGGGCGCTGCGATGATCACGACCGCCTTGTCCTGGCCACCCGCTTCCTTCCAGTTGGCGATCTTGCCGGTCAGGAGCCCCTTGAGCTGCTCCGAGGAAAGCTTGGCGACCGGGTTCTCCTTGTTGACGATGACGACGAGCTTCGATTTCCCGACCACGAACTCCTTGAGGTTGTCGGGGACCACGACCGCGGTCGAAACCGCTTTCATGTTGGCGATCGCGTCCGGAAGCGCCTCGGCGGCCATCGCCAGGTCGCACTTGCCGTTTATGAGGTCCTCGAGTCCGGCGCCGGTGGTGCTTCCGACGATGTCCAGTTTGACGCCCGCGCTTTTCGCAAGCCCCTCTTTTCCGGGATCGATCACGCTTTTCTGGGTGGTGGTGGCCCCGTGGAGCGACACAGTGTCGCCGCACCATCCGGCGACGGGCGCCGAAAGCATCAGGATCGACAGCAAGGACAGCGACAATGAGGTTTTCTTCATGTTTCCTCCAAGGAAACGAATGAGATGCCCCGTTTCGGCGGGGGTGGTTCTGACTTATCGTCATGAAAAGATGAAAACTTTAAGGGGAGCGCACGGTTGACGGAGAAAGTGGAACGAAATGCTTCTGAACAGTTATACTCCCACCATACCGCATGGAACGGGTTACGTCAGGAGATGGAGAGATGATCCTGGACACGCTCGCGAACGGCTGGCGCTACGCCGGGCTGAACGAGGGATTCGATAAGGCGTTCGGGTTTCTGGCATCGGCCGGCCCGGGCAACCTTCCAGCCGGAAGGCACGAAATCGACGGCGAACGGGTGTTCGCCCTCCTGTCCGACGGGCCCGGGCGGAAACGGGCGGACGGGTTGCTCGAGACCCACTCGAGATACGTCGACATCCAGTATGTGGTCGGCGGGACCGACGAGATGGGATGGAAAGCCGCGGCGGCGTGCAATCGTCCATCGGCGCCCTATGACCCGGAAAAGGACATCGCGTTTTTCGAGGACGAACCCGATGCCTGGATCGCCGTGCCCGCGGGCTGTTTCGCAATATTTTTCCCGGAGGATGCCCACCTGCCGCTCGTGTCGGAAGGCGTCGTCCGGAAGGTTGTCGTGAAAGTCGCAGTTCCCGCACAGGAGGCGTAATCGATGGGTCGCCGAATCATCGCGGTCGTGATTCCGTTGCTGTACCTCGTTTATTCCGGGTGCGCGTTCGCCGAGGAAAACGAATTCAATTTCGTGTTCCAGTGCGACGCGAAAAAAAACGCGATCTGCATGACGAAAGAGTACCCCACCGGGCAAAAAATGTTCCTGCTGGGGTCCAAATCGAATGTCTGCGCTTCGGAAACGCACGGAACGTTCAAGTTCCAGCACGGGGCGACCGATAAAACCATCAGCAGGATCGATGTCAGCCGATGCCCCAACAAGAGCAGCTACTTCCTGGCGTACGGCGGCAGGTCGGTGTCGAATTTCCGGAGATATGCCCCCGCAACGATCACGAACCCTGCGGTCGTGAACAAGGTCGACGCCGCGATCAAGGTGCTGAAGTTCTATTCGACCGCCAACGAATATTTCGGAAACACGCTTTCCGACAGGCCGATCTGCTTTTTCCCGATTCCCGGAAACGACAACCTGATCATCGCCCAGTACTTCACGAGAAAGCCCAGGGGCGGGATCGAAAAATACGGGCCCGTCTACATGTATGTCAACGGGGATATCCGGGAGATCGCGAGTGAGGCGTCGCTCGGCTACCTTTTCATGATGGATGGCCGCTGCTACATGACCTTCCGGGCCGGGTGCTGGCAAGGCTGCGAGATCCTGGCGGAAGTGCTGGTCGAAATATCCGCCGACCAGGGTTTCCGGAAGATCCTGATCGACGGCTTTTTCGGCATGTGAAAAGCGGTCGGCGCCTCAACGGTTTTTCCGTAGCCCCGTCCCGAAGAGTTTCCATGTCGTGATCCCCCCGCTCAGGTTGCGCACCTTGAAGCCGTGCGCCTTGAGGATTCGCTCGGCCAGGTAGCCGCGGATGCCGACCGCGCAATAGGCCACGATTTCGCGGTCTCTCGGCAATTCGGCAAACCGTTCCCGCACCGTTCCAAGCGGCATGAGAGTCGCTCCGGGAATCGCGCCTGCCGCGAACTCGGCCGGTTCGCGCACGTCGAGCAGCAGGGCGTCCGGAGGCAGGGCGTCGGCGTGGGCGAGGTCGCTTTTCCCGGACAGGACGTTGGCCGCCACGAAGCCGGCGAAGTTGACCGGGTCCTTGGCCGATCCGTAGGGCGGCGCGTAGGCGAGTTCCAGCGCCTGCAGGTCGTACACGGTCAGTCCGGCCTGCATGGCCGTGGCCAGCACGTCGATCCGCTTGTCCACCCCGCCGCGTCCGGTGATCTGCGCCCCCAGGATGCCCCCCTCCCGTGAAAAGAGCAGCTTCAGGTGCATCATCTCCGCGCCGGGATAGTAGGTGGCGTGCGAGAAGGGGTTCAGGTAGATCTTTTCGTGCGGGGTGCCGGCGGCCATGAGCGCCTTTTCCGACGCGCCCGTGGCGGCGGCCGTCAGGCCGAACAGCTTCACCACCGAGGTGCCGTATGTGGTGCGGTATGTCCCGGCGCCTCCGAGCGCGTTGTCCGCCGCGATTCGCCCTTGCCGGTTGGCGGGCCCCGCGAGCGGAATCTGGGCGGGCCGGCCCAGCGAATCGGAAACCTGGATCGCGTCGCCGACCGCGTAGATGCCGGGCCGGCTGGTCTGCAGCTTTTCATCGACGAGGATTCCGCCGTGCGCGCCGACCGCGAGTCCGGCCGATTTCGCGAGTTCCGAATTGGGACGGACGCCGATCGCGAGCACGACCAGTTCCGTCGTGAACGAGCGCCCGTCGGCCAGTTCGACCGTCAGTTCGGTCGTGCCCGAATCGTCGGGGACGCCGGTGCGGCGGAGCGCGGCGACCGCAGCGCCGAGCAGCAGCCGCACTCCGTGTTTCTCCATTTCGACCGCCAGCGGCGATGCCATCTCGGGATCGAGCGGCGGAAGCAGCTGCGGCGACATCTCGACGATCGTGACCTCGACGTCGCGGTCGCGCAGACATTCGGCCAGCTCGAGCCCGATGAAGCCGCCCCCGACCACGACGGCGCGGCGGATGCCCGCATCGACGCGCGCCTTGATCCGGTCCATGTCGTCGAGCGTCCACAGCATCGCGACCGCGGGATCCCCGATTCCCGGAATGTCGGGAACGACCGGGCTTGCTCCGGGGGAGAGAATCAGCCTGTCGAACGATTCGGCGTACCGGATGCCCTTCGCGTGATCCAGCACCGTGATCGTTTTCGCATCGGGGTCGATGGCGACGGCCTCGTGCCGCACCCTGACCTCGATCCCGGTGCGTGCCTTGAAACGGGCGGGCGTCATGATGAGAAGGGAGTCGCGGTTCGGGATCGCCTCGCCGATATGGTAAGGGAGCCCGCAGTTGGCGAACGAGATATGCTCTCCACGTTCGAAGAGAATGATCTCGGCGGATTCGTCGACCCGCCGCGCTCGAGCCGCCGCGCTCGCGCCCCCGGCCACGCCACCGATTATGAGCAGCTTCAAGATCGCACCTCCGGGATTTTGTTGCCGGCATTGCGGCATGCTGCAACCTGTCGTTGCATTTTGGGAACGATGGTCGCCAATATGGACATAGACTCACACGTTTCGTGCCAAACTGGAACCTGGAACGCGAGGATTGCCATGGAAACGAATGCCGAGTACCGGGACGAGGGACGATGCGCGGCCTGCGGCGGCCGATGCTGCATCATCTATTTTCCCGCCCGGTGCGTCGTCACCCCGATGGAGAAGAGCTGGTGGTACGGGGAGTACTCGGATTTCTTCCATTGGGACCGGGCCAACTACGGCGTCGAACCGCTCTTCGACCCGGCGGCCGCGAACGCCCCCGAGACGCCCGAACCGGTTCGCGAGGCGCTCCGCAAGCGGGGAATCGACCCCGACGCGTGCGAATACAAGGGCTCCTCGGGATGCATCATCGCATGGGAAAATCGTCCGAACCAGTGCAAGGCCCATCGCTGCTACGAATGGGAATTGACCGACGCGATCGTATGAGCGGCCGGTCCATCCGTTCCGGCGAATGACCCGGCTTTCACGGAACCGGGCGCGGTTGGCGCTGGTGGGCACCGCGGTCGCCTTCGGCATCATGGCGGTGCTGTCGCGCAAGCTGTCCCGGGGGGAAGGGGGCTTCACCGCCGGCCAGCTCTCGGTGATCCGTTTCGTCATCGGGGTGCTGATCTCCCTCGCCGCGTTCCGGATCCGCCCGTCGCTTTACTTCCCGCACAACCGGAAACTCCTGCTGCTTCGCGGCCTCTCGGGCGGCGTGGTGGTCATCCTCTACTTCTTCGCCCTGTCGCGGATTCCCGCGGCGACCGCCGGGATGATCTACAACCTTTACCCTGTTTTCGCGACCGTCGTTGCGGTGTTCGCGCTTGGCGAGCGGCCGACGATCCACCTGCTGTTCGGGCTGCTGCTGGCGACGGCCGGCGTGTGGCTGATGCTCGGGCAGGGCGGTATGCCGAAAGGGATCGGCGTCGGGGAACTCGCCGCCTTCGCCTCGGCCGTGTTCGCGGCCATCAGCGCAAATATCATCCGCGGGATGCGGGGGACCGACAACGCGCCCACGATCTTTTTCTGGTTCTGTCTTGCGGGACTGCCTGTGGTCGCCCCGTTCGCGCTCGATCGCTGGCCCGTCGACCCGGCGGCCTGGGCGCTGGCGGCCTGCATGGGGTTATCCGCTTTCGTCGCCCAGTTGCTGATGACCGAGGCTTACGGCACCCTCAACGTTTCCGAAGCCGCGGTCTGGCTCCAGCTCAGCCCGATCGTCCTCCTGCTGATGGCCGTCCCGATGCTCGGCGAGAAAATCCCCCTGCTTTCCGGGGTTGGCGTGCTACTGGGTGTCGCGGGCGTGGCCTACGGCACCGCGCTCGGCTCGCGCCGTCCCCGGATCCCGCCGGTCGAGGGGGGACCGCCATGACCCGGGGATTCGATTTCGACCGGATGCGGGCGGACATGGTCGAGCGGCAGCTTCGTCCCCGCTTGAACCGTCCGCCGCACTCCCCTCGTCTAAACAGCGAAAACCGATCGATTCGCGCACGGTGCGGGAGGGACGTCATGGAGCGATTCCACTATCTGATCGTCGGGGGCGGGATGACGGCGGACGCTGCGGTCGGCGGCATCCGCGAATCCGATCCGAATGGTTCCATCGGGATCATCGGAACCGAAGCCGTGGCGCCGTACAAGCGGCCGCCGCTGACCAAGGGGCTGTGGAAGGGCGATCCGGAAGAGACAATCTGGTACTGGACGGAGAGCCAAGGCGTGACGTTTCATTCGGGACGCACCGTTCGCATGCTGGACCCCGGGAGCAGGCAGGTGGTCGATGACCTCGGGAACATATTCGGATACGACAAGTTGCTGCTGGCTACGGGCGCCTCGCCTCGCCGGCTGCCGTTCGGCGACGGCCGGGTCATCTACTTCCGCACCTTCGCCGACTACAACCGGCTGCGCGAGTTGGCGGAGCGCGGCAAGCGGATCGCGGTGATCGGCGCCGGATTCATCGGGATGGAAATCGCGGCGGCGCTCGCGATGAACGACGCGGAGCCGGTGATGTTCTTCCCCGGCGAGTATCCCGGAAACCGGCTGTTCCCGCGGTCGCTCGGCCACTATCTGAACGCCTACTATGCGGGCAAGGGAGTCGAGTTGTTTCCCTCGACCTCGGTGACGTTTATCCGCGAGGAAGGAAGCCGGGTCGTCCTTGGCACGCGGAACATGAAAACGGGGCTTGTCCGGAGTTTCACGTTCGACGGCGTGGTCGCAGGGATCGGCGTCAAGCCCAACGTCGAACTGGGACGCGAGGCGGGTCTTTTGACCGGCAACGGCATCCGTGTCGACGAATGGCTCCGGACCAGCATCCCGGACATCTACGCGGCGGGCGATGTCGCCGACTTCTTCAACCCGGCGCTCGGGCGGCGGATCCGGGTCGAGCACGAGGACAACGCCCGGAAGATGGGCCATGCCGCAGGGCGGTCCATGGCCGGGGCCGGGGAACCTTACAACTATCTGCCCTTCTTCTATTCCGACCTCTTCGAGATCGGATTCGAGGCGGTCGGGCTGGTCGACGCGGCGCTCGAGACCGTCGCGGACTGGCAGGAGCCGAACCGGAAGGGCATTGTCTACTATCTGCAGGACCGGCGGGTCCGGGGCGTGCTGCTCTGGAACGTCTGGAAGCAGATCGGCGCGGCGCGCAGGCTGATCGCCGACCCCGGGCCTTTCGACGCGGCGCACATCCTCCACCGTCTGCCCGAGCCAAAGGCGGCTTGACCCGCGCCCATCACCCCGGTCTGCAAGTCGGTTGCTTCCGGATCGAAGGATTCGTGGGCAGCCGCTTTCCTTCCCGGCCGAATGCGCGTAAACTGTTCAGTTCGCTCTCACTTTCACGACTTTGACGGGATTCGCATGCTGACCGTAACCAATCTTTCCAAATCGTACGGCCGCCAGACGCTCTTCGAAGAGGTGTCGTTCCAGGTGACGCCCGGCGAGCGCGTCGGGCTCGTGGGCCGCAACGGCCACGGCAAGTCCACGCTGTTCAAGATCCTGCTCGAGGAAGAGGAGCAGGACAGCGGATCGGTGTCCTTCCCCCCGGGCTACCGGATCGGGCACCTCGCGCAGCACATCCACTTCACGCATAAGACCATCCTCGAGGAGGCGGCCTCCGCGCTGCAGCCGCGCGAGGACTTCATCGACGAGACTTACAAGGCCAAGGCGATTCTCACCGGTCTCGGTTTTTCCGAAACCGATTTCGACCGCGCCCCGAAGGAATTCTCGGGCGGGTTCCAGGTCCGCCTGAACCTGGCGCGCGTGCTCCTGTCCGAACCGAACCTGCTGCTCCTCGACGAGCCGACCAACTACCTCGACATCGTTTCGATCCGCTGGCTTCGCCGCTTCCTGTGCGCCTGGGAAGGCGCGCTCATGATCATCACGCACGACCGCGATTTCATGGACAGCGTGACGACGCACACCATGCTGATCCACCGGTCGCGCGTCCGCAAACTGCCGGGGGGAACCGAGAAGCTTTACGCCCAGATCCTCCAGGAAGAGGAGATCCACGAGCAGACGCGGCAGAACGACGTGAAGAAGCGGGCGCAGGACGAGGCGTTCATCAGCCGCTTCCGGGCGCAGGCGACCAAGGCGCGCCAGGTGCAGTCGCGCATCAAGCTCCTGGCGCGGCACGAGAAGCTCGATAAGCTCCAGGACATCAAGGAACTCGACTTCCGCTTCACCGAAGCACCCTTCAACGGCAAGTTCATGATGGAAGTGAACGACCTCGCCTTCGGCTACGACGCGAAGCATCCGCTGTTCCAGGGGCTGTCTTTCCCGATCCAGAAGGGCGACCGGATCGCGGTCGTAGGGCCCAACGGGCGCGGGAAAACCACGCTGCTGCGGCTGCTCCAGGGCGAGCTCAAGCCGGTCGCGGGAACCGTCAAGCCGTCGCAGAACCTGAGGATGGGCTATTTCGGGCAGACGAACGTCGACCGGCTGTCCCCCCGGCTGACCGTCGAGGAAGAGATCCGCGACGCCAACCCGACGCGGGGCCGCACGCAGGTGCGCACGCTTTGCGGCTGCATGATGTTCGAGGGCCAGGCGGCCGAGAAAAAGATCGCCGTCCTGTCCGGAGGCGAGAAGAGCCGCGTCCTGCTGGGCCGCATCCTGGCCACGCCGGTCAACCTGCTGCTGCTCGACGAACCGACGAACCACCTCGACCAGGACACGGTCGACGCGTTCATCGAGGCGGTGATGGAATTCGAGGGGGCGGTGGTCATCGTCACCCACGTCGAGCGGGTGCTTTCCGCGCTGGCGACGAAGCTGGTCGTGTTCGACGGCGGCAGGGTCGAGATGTTCGACGGCACCTACGGCGACTTCCTCGATCGCGTAGGCTGGGAAGGCGAGGGGCAGGAACCCCGGAAGAAGGTGAAAGCCCCCCGGGAGCCGGGAATGAACCCGAAGGAAGCGCGGCGTCTGCGGGCCGGGGCCGTGTCGAACATCGGTGCGAAGGAAATCGCCGCCCTCAAGAAATCGATCGAGGCGATCGAGCACGAGATCATGCTGCTCGAGGCGCAGGTCGTCCGCGACGACGAGGCGATGATCGCGGCGTCGATAAAAAGCGACGGCCACGCGATCCGGACGCTGTCGGCGTCCAATTCCGCCGCGCGGGAGCGGATCGAAATGCGCTTCGAGGAGATGTCGGCGCTCGAAGTGCAGCTGAAGGAACGGGAAAGCGCCCCGGAATAGTTCCCCGGGCTAAAGCGCCATTCCCTTCCAGTCGGGATCGGGCAGCGGGGGCGACTCGCGCAGCATCTCGACGAACGCGTCGGTCAGCTCCGGCGAAAACTGGGTGCCGCGGTACTCGAGGATGCTCTCGATCGCCTCGGTGTTGGTGAGCGCCTGCCGGTAGGGTCGCGTCGTCGTCATCGCGTCGTAGGCGTCGGCCAGGGCGATCATCTGCGAATGGACCGGAATCCCGGCACCCTTTCGCCCTTCCGGATAACCGGTGCCGTCGTACCACTCGTGGTGGGCGGCGACGATCGCGACATATCGATCGAGGAACGGTGCCATGCCGAGAATCTCGGCGCCCTCGTTCGGGTGGCGCCGCATCACGTCGAGTTCGCCGTGGGACAGCCGCTCTTCCTTCAACAGCACCTCGTCGGGCATGCCGATCTTCCCCACATCGTGGAACAACGCCGCTTTTTCGAGGTGTCCCAGCTCTTCTTCCCCCATCCCGAGTTTTCGTCCCAGCGCGCAGGACATCTGCGCCACGCGCGTCGAGTGCCCGATCGTGTACGGGTCGCGCGCTTCGATCGAAGCGGCAACCACGCGGACCATCCCGAGGTAGGCCTGCTCGAGCCGGTCCGCATACCCTTTGAGCGCCGACTGCTGCGAAAGGATCGTTTCGGCCATCCGGTTGAAACTGCGCAGCAATTCGCCGAACTCGTCGGACGAACCGACCGGAATCCGGTGGAACGTCCTGCCGGTGGAGATCACCTTGATGGCCGCCATGAGCCGCTTGATCGGTGTCGTGATGAACGACGAGAGCGCCAGGGAACCCAACAGCGCCAGCGCCAGGACGCCGAGGGCGATGGCGGCGATCGAACGGCGGACCTTCCGCTGCGCGTCGATGAGCGTCGTCTTGGAAAAGCCGACGGAGACGTTGCCGATCCGCTGCCCCCGGTGCAGGATGGCTGTGGAAAATTCGAGCATCTCCTTCCCGTTTCTCCGGACATCGTCGGCCTGCGTTTCGACGAATCCGCCGAGTTGGACGACCCGTACGGAAGGAATGAATCGCTTGCCGAGTTCGCGCGGGTCGTTGTGCCCGAGGATCCGCCCCCCGGTGTCGATGACCGCCACGTATTCGATGTCGGGGGAACTGCGGCACGTCTCGACGGCCAGGTTGTAGACCGCGGCATTGTCGTCGGACACCAGCGACCAGCGCGCCGAGAGGGCGACGATGCGTGAGGTGGCGACGCCTCGCTGGATCAGGTCGTTGCGGACCGACCGGTTGGTGACGGTGACGACCGCCACGGCCATGGCAAGGACGAGCAGGACGATCAGCGGGATGAGGAAGCCGACCAGCTTGAGCCGGATGCCCGGCGAGCGCCGGGTTCCGGGAACAGAGGCCGCCGGCTGGTCGATCGGCTGTTCCATTTTTAAAATATTATCACACCGGCCGGAGCGGAACCTTTTTCGACATGCCGGGTTAGAACCGCATAGAATGAAACCATCACGTACATGGCGGCCCAAGGGTGCCGCAGGAGGAAACATGAAAAAAAGGTTTATTTCGTTCCCGGCACTTCTTTCGTTGGCTGTGGCGGTTCTTGCGCCGGCTCCCGCCTCCGCGAAAACGGATATCAGCGTGAATCTCAACGTGGGGGCGCCGTCGGTGGTCGTCGAGGGGCCGCGCGTCCAGTTTCAGGAACCGCCCGAGATGGTGGTCATCCCGCGCAGCACGGTTTATTTCGCGCCGGGCGTCAGCGTCGACCTGTTCTTCTTCAACGACTGGTGGTGGACACGCGACAACGGCCGCTGGTACCGTTCGCGCGAGCCCCGCACCGGGTGGGCGTTCGTGGGGCCGAACCGGGTCCCGCAGGAGGTCATCCGTGTCCGGCCCGACTACCGCAATTATTACGGGCACGAACGGCACGTCCCCTACGGGCAGCTCAAGAAGCACTGGCGCGAACGCGATATCGAACGGCGCGAGCGACGCGGGGAATGGCGCGACTACAAGGAAGACCGCCGCGAAGACAAGCGCCGCTGGAAGGAAGAAAAGCGCGAGGATAAGCGCGACCGGCAGGATGATCGCCGCGATGACCGGGAAGACCACGGCCGCGGCCACGGGCGCGACTGACACACGAAGGGCGCCGGAGACAACTCCCGGCTGTATTTGATCCGCGGGCGGGTCGGGGAGCAGCACCCCCGTCCCGCCCGTTCCGTTTCACTCGGCCGTATTCAACGCAACGTCGTAGGCCTCGTAAGTCTTTTCATCGAAACAGACGAAGATCCCCCGCTCGAGTTCCGGCATTCCGGCGGCATGCTTGCGTACCGTGTCCACCGCCACCCGGGCAGCCTCCTCGACCGGATAGCCGTAGATGCCGCAGCTGATCGCCGGGAACGCGATCGAGCGGACGTCGCACTCCTTCGCGAGGGCCAGCGCCGATCGGTACGTCGCCGCAAGCAGCCCCACCTCGCCGTGGTTTCCGCCGCGCCAGCGCGGCCCCACCGCGTGGATCACGAATTTCGCAGGAAGGTCGTAGCCTCCCGTCAGCCGCGCTTCACCCGTCGGGCAGCCGTTCATCTGGAAGCACTCGGCGAGCAGTCCCGGCCCCGCCGCACGGTGGATCGCCCCGTCGACGCCGCCGCCCCCCTGCAGTGAGCTGTTCGCTGCGTTGACGATCGCATCGACGGCAATCGTCGTGATATCGCCCTGGATCAGTTCGAACGTCGCCATCTTCAATTCTCCTTTTTCGTTCTCTAAACCAGTTCCGAAAGCACTTCGTTCGAAAGAAACCACATGTCTGCCGGAATGGCGATTCGCCCGGCCTCGCGCAGCAGGCTGCCGGCGGCGACGAGGCGTTCGATGGCCGCCTGCCGTTCGGGCGGAATCGGCCCGAAGCGACGCGCGAGGTCGCCGGGGTCGACGCCGCAGGCCTCCCGAAGCCCCGCGACCAGCGCTTCGCTCCAGGCGAGGTCCGGGTCGCGAGCGGTCATCGCGCCGGGGAACGCTCCGGATTCGAGGAGCGCGCCCCATTCGGCGGTACTCCGCGGATTTTCGGTTGCGATCCCGAAGGGAGCGCGTTCGCCCGGCGGAAAGAGAAGGCCGTGCGCGGCGGGGCCCAGCCCCGCGACCTCCTCGCGCCGCCAGTATTTCCGGTTGTGCCGCGATTCCCGCCCAGCTCTTGCGAAGTTCGACGTTTCGTAATGACGGTAACCCGCGGCGGAAAAGGTTCGGCGGGCGAGTTCGTACATTTCGGCGACCGTCTCGTCGTCGGGCATTGCGAGCGTCCCGGCCGAAAGCGCCTCGCCCAGCGGCGTTCCGGCCTCCGGCGTGAGGGCGTAGGCGGAGATGTGTTCCGGCAGGAAGGTGGTCGCGAGATGCAGGTCGTAACCCCACTCGACCACCGTCTGACCCGGGATGCCGAACATGAGATCGATGCCGATGTTGTCGAACCCGGCGCGGCGGCCGTCGCGGATCGAATCCCGGATTTCCGCCACGCCATGGACCCGGCCCAACAGGTCGAGCGTCACCGGGTGGAAAGACTGGACGCCCAGGCTCAGGCGGTTGAATCCACCTCTGCGCAAGGCCGCGAGCCCCTCGGCCGTCACCGTGCCCGGGTTGGCTTCGGCCGTCACCTCGATATCGGCGGAAAAGGGGAAGCGGCCGCGCAGCGACGCGAGCAGCGTGCAAAGCCGCTCGGCCCCGATCGACGTCGGCGTGCCGCCTCCGAAGAACACCGTGTCCGTCCCGGTTCCGGAAAGGTGGGGAAACGCTTCCAGCAACCGGTCCGCCTCCGCGGCCAGCAGGCCGGCGTAGCGGTCCATTTCCGCCGGGCCGCATCCCGCTTCGGAGTAAAAGTCGCAGTAGCCGCATTTGCGGACGCAGAACGGAACATGGACGTAGATTCCGGACATCGATTCTCCCCAGGAAGTCATCTTACATCCGGAGTATTCTTTAGGCATCCCGTAGTCGTCCGGAGGTGATCCGCATGGTACCGAAGATTCGCACGGCGGCCGTCCTCGGCGCAGGCGTCATGGGGTCGGGCATCGCGGCTCACCTGGCCAACGCCGGCATGCCCGTCATCCTGCTCGACATCGTCCCCACGGGGGCCACCGGCGCGGACCGGAACCGACTCGCGGCCCGCGGCCTCGAAACGATCCGCAAAAGCAGCCCCCCCCTGCTGTATGCGCCCAAATCGCTCGGGCTGATCACGATTGGCAACTTCGAGGACGACCTCGAAAAGGCGGTCGCCTGCGACTGGGTGATCGAGGCCGTCACCGAGGATCTCGCCGTCAAGACGGCGCTCTACGCCCGGGTCGAGGGGTTGCTGAAAGCCGGCACGATCGTCTCGTCGAACACGTCCGGCCTCCCCATCTCGCAGATGACCGAAGGACGGGGCGCCGGGTTCCGGAGCCATTTCTTGGTAACCCATTTCTTCAATCCCGTCCGCTACATGAAGCTGCTGGAGCTGGTGGCGGGCCCCGATACCGACCCCGGGGTGCTTCGGACCGTGGCCGAGTTCGGCGAGCGGCGGCTGGGCAAGGGAATCGTCTACGGCAAGGACACGCCCAACTTTGTCGGCAACCGGATCGGCATCTTCGCCGTGATGCACGCGATGCACGCGATGCTCGAGGACAAACTGACCGTGGAGGCGGTCGACAAGATCCTGGGGCCGGCGACCGGACGCCCGAAATCCGCGGTGTTCGGAACGGCCGACCTCGTCGGCATCGACACGCTGCTGCACGTCGCCGACCATTGCCACGCGTCGCTGTCGCACGACCCGGCGCGAAGGCTGTTTGACGCGCCCTCCTTCCTGCGCGAGATGGTGTCGCGCGGGATGCTGGGCCGCAAGAGCGGCGGCGGATTCTTCAAACTCGAGGGCAAGGGGGAGAAGAAGCAGAAACTCGTCATCGACCCGGGCACGCTCGATTACCGGATTCCGGACAAGGTCGAATACCCGTCGCTCTCCGCGGCGAAAAACGAGGACGACCCCGGAGCCCGCATCAAAGGGGTGATCGCCGCCGACGATGCGGCGGGACGGTTCGCATGGAAGGTGATCTCCGCGACGCTGCGCTATTCCGCGAAACGGATCCCCGAGATCGCCGACGACGTGTACGACATCGACAACGCGATGAAGTGGGGCTTCAACTGGACGCTCGGTCCCTTCGAGACGTGGGACGCGATCGGCGTCGCCGAATCGGTCGCGCGGATGCACGCCGACAGGAAGGCGGTGCCATCGAGCGTCGAGAAGATGCTGGCCTCGGGCGCGGCCTCCTTCTACCGGCGTGTCGACGGCGTGCTCGAATATTTCGATTTCGCCTCGGACGGGTACGTGAAGGCGCCCGTCTCGCCCGATGTCATCTTCCTGCCGGCGCTTAAAGACCGGAACAGGGTGATTTCGCAGAACGCCGGCGCGACGCTTTACGAAATGGACGACGACGTCCTGTGCCTCGAGTTCCGCACCAAGCTGAACACGGTCGACGCCGACGTCGTCG
>JANXPS010000237.1 GCA_025357175.1 Deltaproteobacteria bacterium
AAACCGTCGAACTGACCGAGGTGCTTCTCGTCTCCTCCGATCAGGGCACCACCGTGGGCACCCCGTTCGTCCCCAACGCGACGGTCGTCTGCAAGTCGATGGGCGACGGAAAAGCCAAGAAGATCCTCGTCCACAAGCACAAGCGGCGCAAGGGCTACGCCCGCAAGGCCGGCCATCGTCAGCCGTTCACCCAACTTACCATCTCTGAGATCCGGGTCGGCTAGAGCCGTCTTCCGGAAGGAGTCTCCTCATGGCACATAAAAAAGGCGTAGGCAGTTCACGTAACGGGCGCGACAGCCATAGCAAGCGGCTCGGCGTCAAGAAGTTCGGCGGAGAGCTCGTCACCGCGGGCGCAATCATCATCCGCCAGCGGGGCACGGCCGTGCATCCGGGCGACAATGTCGGGATTGGCCGCGACCACACCCTTTTCGCACTGATTCCGGGCCGTGTTCTCTTCGGGCGCCTGGGCAAGGACCGCAAGAAGGTTTCCGTTCTCGCGCTTCCCTAAGAACCGTAACACCCTCTCATGCAATTCATAGATGAAGCCACCATCACCGTCCGCGCTGGAGACGGCGGACGGGGATGCGTGAGCTTTCGCCACGAGAAGTACGTCCCCATGGGCGGCCCCGACGGGGGCAACGGGGGGAATGGCGGAAACGTCATCCTCAAGGTCAGCCCCCACCTCTCCACCCTGCTCGACTTCCGATACCGCAACATATTCAAGGCCAAGCGCGGCACCCATGGCAAGGGCAAGAAGATGCACGGCGCCAACGCGCCCGACACCATCATCGGCGTCCCGGCGGGCACCATCATCCGCGACGCCGAAACGCTGGACGTTCTGACCGATCTCACCAAGGTTGGCCAGACCTTCGTCGCCGCAGCCGGCGGACGAGGCGGACGCGGAAACGCCGCCTTCACCTCCTCGGTCAACCAGGCGCCCGACTGGGCCAAGCCGGGTCGCCCGGGAATCGAGCGGAAGTTGCGGCTCGAACTCAAGCTGATCGCCCAGATCGGGCTGGTCGGACTGCCCAACGCCGGCAAGTCGACGCTCCTGTCCCGAATCTCGCGGGCAAGGCCCAAGATCGCCGATTACCCATTTACGACGCTTACGCCCGTCCTCGGGGTCGTCTCCCATCACGACGAGGAATTCGTCGTGGCCGACCTGCCCGGACTGATCGAGGGCGCCCACAGCGGAGTGGGGCTCGGCCACCGCTTCCTGAAGCACGCCGAGCGCACCGAGGGGCTGGTCCACGTGATCGACTCGACGCACGAAGTCGAAGAGGTCGTCGAAGCGTACCGGACCGTTCGCGAAGAGATGGAACTTTTCAGCCCCGAACTGGCCAATCGCCCCACGCTGCTCGTCTTCAGCAAGGTCGACGTCACGGGTGCGCGGGAAACCGCCGAAGCGGCCCGCCGCATGATCGACTTTCCCGAGCGCGACGTCCACTACATCTCGGCAGTCGCGGGCGACGGCATCCAGACGCTGCTCGACGGGCTTTGCGCACTTCGCAAGCGGCCCCCCTATGAGCTCTGACGACGCCGGTATACGCGCCGCCTTCTTCCGGGGGCGCAAGATCCGCCGGGTCGTCGTCAAGCTGGGCAGCGGCACGCTGACGGACGCCACGCTGGGCCTTCGGGAAACGACCATCCGCCGGTTGGCGGCCCAGGTCGCCCGGGCCTGGAGCGAATCGGACATCCAGTTCGTCATCGTCACGTCGGGCGCCATCGCCGCGGGGCGCAAGAAGATGGGCATGGCCGGGAAACCGCGCACGGTCGCCCTCAAGCAGGCCGCGGCGGCGGTCGGACAGACCACGCTGATGCGCGCCTACGAGCGCGCCTTCGAAAAACGCGACCGCAGGGTCGGACAACTGCTGCTGACGCACGACGACTTCGAGAATCGCGAGCGCTACCTCAACGCGGGAAACACGCTCGAGGCGCTTCTTTCCCGCGGCATCGTCCCGATCATCAACGAAAACGACACGGTCGCCACCGAAGAGATCCGGATGGGCGACAACGACGCCCTCGCCGCGCTGGTCACCCAGCTGGTGGGCGCCGACCTGATGATCCTGCTCACCGACGCGGACGGCCTCTTCTCGAAAGACCCGCACCGCTTTCCCGACGCACGCCGGATCCCGGTCGTCGAGCGGGTCGACGAGGATCTCGAAAAACTGGCCGGAGGCGCCCGCGCCGGTTCGATCGGAAGCGGAGGGATGGCCTCCAAACTGTCCGCCGCCCGGGTCGTCTCCTCCTGGGGCACGCCGGTCGTGATCACCTCGGGGTTCGCCCGCCGGCCGGTGCTCGACACGCTCGAAGGCGCCGACACCGGCACCCTCGTGCTTCCGCAGCCGCGGGTCAGGGCCCGCAGCCGCAAGATGTGGATCGCGAACGCCCCGCACGTCCAGGGAACGATCACGGTTGACGACGGCGCCCGCAAGGTCCTGCTCCACGGCGGGAAAAGCCTGCTTCCCGCCGGAGTCGTCTCCGTTTCGGGCGAATTCCGGAAAGGCGACGCGGTTTCCGTCTGCGACCGCCGGAACGTCGTCTTCGCAAGGGGCATCTCAGGATTGTCGAGCGAACAGGTCGCACGCGTGCTCGGAAGAAAGAGCGGCGAGCTTGCCGGGCTTCTCGGGGAAGGCTTTCCGCCCGAAGTGATCCACCGCGACGACCTGACGATACTTCCCCTGGAACCTTTGCCCGACAACCCTCGAAAAGGAGACCCGACCCCATGACGACGACCTCACGCAGCGTGGCCGATATCTGCCGTGCCGCTCGCGAAGCCTCGACCCGTCTCGGGTCGGCCGGCACCGCACAGAAGAACCAGGCGCTTGCGGCCATGGCCAAGGGGTTGGTCGACCGCGCCGAGTGGCTCAAGGAAGAAAACGGCAAGGACATGACGGCTGCGCGCGCAAAGGGGCTTTCCCCCGCCATGCTCGACCGGCTCGCGCTGACCGACGACCGGATCCGGCAGATGGCCACCGGCATCCACGAAGTGATCGCCCTCCCCGACCCCGTCGGCGAAGTCGAAAAGATGGCGATGAGGCCCAATGGCCTGTGGGTCGGCAAGATGCGCATCCCGCTCGGCGTCATCGGCATCATCTACGAATCGCGCCCCAACGTCACGGCCGACGCGGCGGCGCTCTGCGTCAAGTCGGGCAACGCCGTCGTGCTGCGCGGCGGTTCCGAGGCGATCCACTCGAACAGCGCCATCGCCCTCGTGCTGCGCGCGGCGCTGGCCGACGCCGGGATCGACACAAACGCCGTGTCGATCATCGAAAACACCGACCGCGCCGCGATCGACGAGATGCTGGTGCAGGACGAGTTCATCGACCTGATCATCCCGAGAGGCGGAGAGGGACTCATCCGAAGCGTGGTCGAAAAATCGCGCATCCCGGTGATCAAGCACTACAAGGGCGTTTGCCACAGTTTCGTCGACGAGGACGCGGATATCGCGCAGGCGGTCGCGGTGTGCGTCAACGCCAAGGCGCATCGGCCCGGCGTCTGCAACGCCATGGAGACGCTGCTGGTCCACGAGCGGATCGCGCCGGCATTCCTGCCCGCGGTCGCCGAGGCGATGCGCGAGGCGGGAGTCGCCCTTCGCGGCTGCCCCGAAACCGTCCGCCTCCTGCCGGGCACCGCTCCGGCCACCGCCGAGGACTGGGACACGGAATACCTCGACCTGATCCTGTCGGTGAAGATCGTCCCGACGATGGATGCGGCGATCGATCACATCCGCCATCACGGTTCGCTCCACACCGAGGCGATCCTGACGCGGGACCATTCCCGGGCCATGCGCTTCATCCGCGAGGTCGATGCCTCGCTCGTCCTCGTGAACGCCTCCACCCGTTTCAACGACGGCTACCAGCTCGGCCTTGGCGCCGAAATCGGCATCAGCACGACCAAGCTGCACGCCTTCGGCCCGATGGGGCTTTCCGAACTGACGACGACGAAATTCATCGCCTTCGGCGACGGCCAGATCCGCAATTGAGGCCATCGGCAGGATGACCGCCCCGCCATCCCGCATCGCGCTGTTCGGCGGCACGTTCGACCCGTTCCACAACGGGCACCTCCGAATCGCGATCGAGGTGAAGGAAGCCTTCGGCCTGCCCGAGGTCGTGCTGCTGCCGGCGCACAACCCGCCCCACAAACCGGGGCGTCCGGTATCCGACGCGATCCACCGCCTCGCGATGACGCGCGCGGCCGTCGAGGGTTTGCCGGGCTTCGTGGTCTCCGACGCCGAGATCCGGCGCGAGGGCCCCTCGTACACGCTTCTCACCGTGCGCGAATTCCAGGCGGCGCACCCCGGCGCCGACATCCTGTTCGTGATGGGGGCCGACTCCTTCGCCGAGATCGGCGGATGGTACCGCTTCGACGAACTTCTGGGAGCTTGCGATTTCGTCGTGCTTCCGAGGCCCGGAACCGGCGAAAAGGCCATGCTGCCGGCGGGCGTCGCGGTTGAATTGGAACTTCCCCATTGCTATAGTTGGGCGGGAGCCGCTTATCGGCTGCCCGGCGGCAAGCGGGCGTTCTGCCCCGCGGTGCCCGCCCTGGAAATCGCTTCAAGCGCCATCCGGGAAAAGATCCGATCCGGCCGCTCCATACGCGGCCTCGTTCCAGCGGCGGTCAGGGAATATATCGCCGACAACCGACTTTATCTCGACTGAAGGAAAGGAAGACCAGCCATCGATACCAGGGACCAGCTCCTCAAGTGCGCCTCCATCGCGGCCGACAAGAAAGCCCTCAAGCCCCGGGCGATCGACGTCCGCGACCTCGCAGGCTTCACCGACTATTTCCTGATCTGCTCCGGAAGCTCCGACCGGCAGGTCACCGCGATCGCCGAAACCATCCACGAGACGATGAAGCACGACGGCCTCTACCCGGTCGGCACCGAAGGCGTCACCGACGGGCGCTGGGCGCTGCTCGACTACGGCGACTTCGTCGTCCACGTGTTCCTCGACAGCGTGCGCGAATTCTACGATTTCGACCGCCTCTGGAGCGCGGCGCCCGAAATCCCGCTGCCCATCGAACCCGAATAAGGGACATGGCCGTCCGCTTCCTCTTTCTGCTGTTCGCGATCGTCCTAGCGGCGTTCGGCTACATTTCGCTGCTGAACGGCCAGCACGTCTCATTCTTCCTTTCCAACACGCGACAGTTCGACCTGACGGTCAGCGAACTCGTCATCCTCGCCTTCGCGCTCGGCGCCTCGATGGTTGTGCTGGGCACGATGGTCAAGGACGTGACCGAGGCTTCGAGGGGATGGAAGGAACGCCGCAAACGGCAGCAGCGCGAGGCGGCCAGGGAACGGGTTTCGAAGGCCTCCGGGCTCTTCAGGCGGGGCATGCTCGACGAGGCCGCGAAAGAGCTTGCCCGCAGCCTGTCGGTCGATTCCGACGACCACGAAGCGCTCGACCTGCTGGCCTCCGTCGAGATCGAGCGAAAGAATCCGCTCGAAGCGGCAAAGGCGCTCACCCGCCTGCGCCGGAACGACCCCACCGACCTCTCGGTCCAGTTCCGCCTGGCCGACCTTTACCGTTCCATGAACGACAGCGACACCGCGCTGGCGCTGCTCAAGGCGATCGAGAGTTTCGAGGGCGAGAACCCGCGCGCGTGGGTGGCGATCCGCGACCTCCACATCCAGAAGGGCGAGATGCTGCCCGCGTACGAGGCGCACAAGAAGGTGGTCCGATTCCGGGGGAAGGAGATCGGGCCCGCCGACCAGTCGCTGATGACGGCGCTGCGGTACGAAAAGGCGACCTTCCGGATGACCGAAGGGAGAAACGACGACGCCGAGCGGCGGTTGCGCGAGCTGGTCAAGGAACAGCCGCTGTTCGTTCCCGCCTGGGTCTCGCTCGCCGAACTGATGCAGGGCCGGGGAAAAACCGCCGAGGCGATGGAGCTTCTGACCCAGGGTTTCAAGGCCTCCAGAAACCCGGTGCTGCTCATCAAGATCGAGGATCTGGGCGTCGAAACCGAACAGCCGCAGCCGGTCATGCGAATCTACACCGAGCTGCTCCAGCAGTTTCCGGACGATGCCGACCTGCACCTCTTCATGGGGAAATTCTACCTGCGGCTCGAAATGAACGACGAAGGACTGGAACAGTTGTTGAAGGCGGAGTCGCTTGAGCCGGAACGCGAGTCTCTGCTGATCCTCCTGGCGGAGGCCTACCGGCGCAGGGGGCGATTTGAATCCGCAAGCCAGTATTTCCAGCGCGCATTCGGATACAAGCGACGGTTCCTCATTCCGCTCCGGTGCGTCACCTGCGGCAAGGCCACCATCAAGTGGTCCCCCCGCTGTCCCGCCTGCGGAAGCTGGAGCACCTTCGACATCGACCACGGGCACAAGGATTACGCAACTCCGGCCACCGCGCGCTAACGCGATTTTCTCGCTTCCGGTCCCGAATTTCCGCAATCTGGCCGCGTCGGCCTTCCGGTCCGTCGTCTCCCCGCTGATCGCCGAGGCCGCCACGCTCCGCGCCCTGCTCCCTCCCCCGAAGTTCGACCTGTCGCACGCCGCCGTGGCCGGATGGCCCGGATGGGGCGGCGACGAGTGCCCGCACTGCGGCGCTTTCACCCATGAGGGCGCATCCCTCACCCCCCGCCTTTGCCACGGGTGTGCAAGCTCCCCGCCCCCCTTCAGAGCCCGCTCGCTCTTCCCTTACGAAGGAGCCGCCGGAGAGGCGATCCGGGCGATCAAGTACGGCCGCCGTGTGGTTCCCGCCCGGGCGATGGCCGAGAGGCTGCTCCTCGACGGCATCCTGGGGCGCTGGACGGCTCTCTTCCCCGATGATTTCCGCCCTGTCGTCGTCCCCGTCCCGATCCTGCCCTTCAAATACCTCCGGCGGGGATTCAACCTGCCGTCGCTGCTCGGCTCCGCGCTCGCGCGACTTGCCGGCTGGCGGTGCAACCTGGCGCTCCTCGAACGCATCTCCGAAAAAGGGCCGCAGGCGGGCCTTCACCAGCGGGAGCGGCGCGGCAATGTCGAAGCGGCTTTCCGGGTCGCCCGTCGGCATCGCAATGTTCCGGACGACCTGCTGCTGATCGACGACGTGTTCACATCCGGCGCCACGGCTGCGGCGTGCGCGAACGCCTTGAAAAGGGGCGGAGCCCGCAACATCGTGGTTTTGACGGTGGCAAGGGCCGTGCTTCACAATAGTTGACATTTCAACCACATGGCTCCGATGAAGGCCGCCACGAATCGCAACCGCGTCGATGCCGAACAGCTGTTCACCTGGATTTCAATATGAGGGCGCGTATCGGTTCGTTGCCCGACGCCAACGCCTCGGCGTCTTCCCCCTTGTTGTTCTTGAGCCCCGTATCGGCTCTGTGCTCGACCAGAACGCGCGCGGCATCCGAATGCCACCCGCTCACCGCCAGCATCAGCGCCGTGTTGCCGTGCCTGTTCCTGCTGTTCGGATCCGCCCCCGCGTTAAGAAGGGCGCGCACGATGTCGACGTATCCCTGGCTTGCGGCAAGCATGAGCGGTGTGTTGCCGCCGGCGGTCGCGTGGGCGACTTTCGCACCGGCGGACAGGAGCACCGTGACGACCGCGGATTGTCCTCTCCATGCAGCCCGGGAGAGGGGTGTGTGCCCTTCCCGATCCGTCGCCGAGACGTCGGCCCGGGATGAAAGCAATAACCTGACGATATCCGTTCGTCCTTCGTCCGCCGCGATCGCCAGGGGCGTTCGCCCCCGGGTGTCCCTCGAGTTGGGATCGCTTCCCCGGGCAAGCAGGCGTTTGGACATCTCCGTAAAGCCCGAAGAGACCGCAAACAACAAGGGTGTCTGGCCGGTATTCGTCATGGCCTTCGGATCGGCTCCCGCCGCCATCAGCAGTTCGGCCATCGGAAGCTGATTTTCCTTGGCCGCGTAGTGCAGCGCCACCATCCCGTGGCCCTGTTTCGTTTCCACTCTGGCGCCGGCGGAAATCAGCAGCCTGGCCACTCCCGCGTGGCCATTTCCCGCCGCCAGCATCAACGGTGTCTTGCCCTCTTCCTGGGGGGCGTTCGGCTTCGCTCCGGCCGCAAGCAGCGCGGTGACCACGGCGGTGCGCCCTTCCCAGGCCGCCCTCCCGAGAGCGGTGAAGCCCTGTTTGTCTTTCCATTCCAGTTCGGTCTTATGGGAAAGGAGGGCGGATACCGCGTCCGATTGTCCTCGCCACGAAGCGAGCATCAGCGTGGACCAGCCATTGTAAGGGCCTTTTGCCTGGTTCAGGAAGCCGGGAACGGCCTTTGCTGGGACCGCCGAAACGACGTCCGCCTGCTTCGGGATTTCGGTTGCGATTATCTCGGGCACCAGTTCCGCCCCCACGCCGACCAGGATATCCACCAGCGGCTTCCATTCCCTGGCTGCCGCATACTGGACCGCGGTGCGCCCCCGGTGGTCGACCACGTTCAGATCGGCACGGTTCTCGAGCAGCGCGAGTACCGTCGGCACGTCGTTTCTTTTCACGGCCAACAGAAGCGGCGTGAGGCCGTTTGCATCTTTCGGGTCGACCCAGGCTCCGGCCGCCGCAAGCATCTCCACGAGGGAGGGCGACCTCCGCTCCGCCGCAAGGTTGATGGGGTTGTCGCCGCGAAGGTCGGTCTTGTTGGGATCCGCCCCTTTCCCCAGCAACTCCCTGACGACCGCGTCGCGCCCATTGGAGACCGCCTCCATGAGAGCGGTCCTTCCGAACGCGTCGGGTTCGTCGATGTTCGCGCCGTCGGCCAGATGTTTCAGGACCATCTCCGTCTTCCCGACCCGCGCAGCCCAGCGGAGAGCGCCTTCCCGGCTCCAATCCCCCGGATCCTGCCCGGCGGTCGACATCTTCGCTTCCGGCGTATCCTGTTTTTTTTGCTGCCCCTGCATGGAGATGCCGGCGCACAGATCCCGGATGGATTCCATCCCTCCGTCCTTCTTCGCGTTCTTCAGGAGGTCCGTAAAAGTTGCCACATCGGGGGGCAGGGAGGACGAAGATGGGGGCGGGGAGCCGTTGTCGGGTGCGTTATTCCCGTGTGTCCCGCTTTTCGCCCGGATCACGGCCATACGGTCTCCGTTGGCGAACGCGGTCGCAAACCAGCGGGCGGATTCGGATGGGTTCGGAGCCACCCCTATCCCCCGGTCATACATGCATCCGAGACTGTACTGCGCCCGGGGGTCGCCGTTCTCCGCAGACTTCCGCATCCATGTGAAGGCCAGCACGACATCCTTCGGCACCCCGAAGCCGAGCCTGTATAAAGAGCCCAGCCTGTATTGCGCCTTCGGATCATTCGTCTGCGCGGCCTCCTTCACCCGCTCTACGCCCCCGTCGACCAGCTCGCCGAAGCGGGTCACGATACTCCCCCGCTCCTTGTTGATGGTCAACAGGGGATTGGTTTCCCCGTGGCAGCTTTTGCAGTCCGTCTTTGCTTCGGAGAAGATCCTGGAGAGGTGGCAGACCTCGCACGGCACCAGGTTGTGGGGGCCGATGAGCGATATGCCGGTGGCCTTCAAATGATCGAATTCGACATTCCTGACCCACCCGCCCGCCGTGTGGCAAGTCTCGCATTGCGTGCTGACCGACCCCCCGTGCGGATAGTTCTTTTCGTGGCATTTGTAGCAGTTTGGACCCAGACGCTTGGCATCGACGGGATCCCAGTGGCATCGGTAGCAGGAGATGTCCTTGCTCTCGTGCTTGCCCGTCAGAGGGAATTCCGTCTTCGCGTGATCGAAGGAATACTCTTTCCACGCTTTCGTCTTGTGGCAGCTATCGCATTTCGCCCCATAACGCTTGTTGTGAATATCGAGGTGACAGGACCCGCACTCGGTACCTTGATTCCGCGCGCTGGGGAACGACTTGTGGCAGTCGTCGCATTTTGCCTTGGCGTGTTTTTCATCCAGGGGGAACCGGCTCTTCCGGTGGTCGAATACGACGGATTTCCATTCCCTGGCGGTGTGGCATCCTTCGCATTTCAGGCCGTAGCGCCCATCATGCGGTTCGGCGTATCGGTGACATGCCACGCATTCCGTCGACACTTTCAGGGTCCCGGAGCTCGCCGAGTGGCATGAATTGCACGCGACCTCGACGTGTTTTTCCTTAAGCGGGAACTTCGTGGTGGCGTGGTCGTGGCGGAGCGCCCGGCTCCATCCCTCCTCGGGACTATGACAGCCGATGCATTTCTCCCCGAAACGGGACTTGTGGCGGTCGTCGTTCTTGTGGCACCCGACGCATCCGAGCACAGGCAGCCGTTTTTGCTCGTCGAGCCCCCCCTTGTGGCAGAACAGGCACGATTTCACCTTCGCATGATTGCCCTTGAGGGGGAATTTGGTCGAATTGTGGTCGAAGAGGCGGGTCGTCCAGCCTTTGGTGCTATGGCATGAATCGCACTTCTTCCCGAATTTGCCCGTATGGCGGACATCGGTCTGCTCGTGGCAGTTGAAACACTCGGGCTTCAGCTTCTGTTCTGAAACGGGCTTCCGGTGGCATCTCTGGCATTTGGCTTCCGCATGCTTGTCATGCAGCGGAAATTTGGTGCTCTCGTGCCGGAAGATCGCGTGTTTCCAGCTCTCCTCCTTGTGGCATTTGTCGCATTTCTCGCCAAAGCGTCCCTCGTGGGAATCGTCTAGAACGTGGCAGCCGTAACAGCTTCCCGTGAGATGGACGTTGAACCGTTCGCCGGCGTGACAACTCCAGCAGCTTGCAATCTTGTGTTTTCCGCGCAGGGGAAATTTCGACTTGTCATGCTGAAACGTGACCGTCTTCCATCCCGTCTCGGTATGGCACCTGCCGCAATCGTTCCCCTGCGCACCGGCGTGGCGATCGACCTTCTTGTGGCAATCGAAGCACTTCCGGGGAGCATCCCGATATTTTTTCCTGGGAGCGTGGCATTCGTCGCAGCCCGCTTCGAGGTGCCGGCCCTTGTCGGAGAAACCGGTCAGTCGATGATCGAATACCTCCTTGTCCAGGTTGACGACGTCGAGGTTCCGTCCCTTGTGATCGGTGTGGCACCACTTGCATTCGATCTCGCCGGCCCGTTTCGAGTGCCCGTGATAGCCCTCTCCCTTCTTGATGTCGGCGGCCACCACCTTGTGGCACAGCAGGCAGCGGTTCCGTTGGGACTGCTTGTTGAGAGGTTCGTGGCAGTTGTTGCAGTCTTCTTCGTACTTGGCATGGACGGCGATCGTATCGCCCGGCATGACGATCTTCTTGAAGTTGACGGCGCCCGCCACGGGAACCAGCACCCCGGCGTTGATGGCGACCAGGAACATCGCCGCGCATATCGCTTTAAAAAATGTGGACGGCGACGACATGCAACAGGGTGACGAGGACAAGCAGGATGATGAAGGGGATATGGAACAGATGCCAAAGCGAGAATACGCACTCGAGGACGGAATACCGGCAGACCCTGAGGATCGCTATCTGTCGGTCGCGAACGTATCGCCTGGCCGCATTCCCCTGTGCGTCCCTTTCTTGCGCGCTCCAGCCTTTGACGCCGGAAAGCTCGTCAAGGCCGAGTTTCAGCTGATTTGCGAGCGCCAGCCACGCCAGCCGTGTCCTGGCTCCCGCCAGGACGAAGTGGAGGATCCCGTGCGATGGATCGTCGCGGGTGATCATGGCCGATTGCTCGAGCGCGGCGAGCCTTGGCAGCACTTTCGAGGATTCCAGAATCGCCGACAGATCGCCCGCGCCGGGGGAATCTTCCTTTTGAAGGAACCCGAGGGTGACGCGCCGGTTGAACAGCCCGCGATGGATGCCGGTGTATACGTAGCGTCCGATGAATCCCGCGACCGGGATGATCAGGGTCGCCAGGATCGCCACCCTGCTGTTCAGGTCCCGCGAGATGCGGAAGTTCGCGTGATACAGGATTGCGACCGGTCCGAGGAGCCCGAGAACCATATGGGCCTGGAACCAGAACCGGTTCGGCCCCGCCCAGCGCAAGGCGCTCGATCTCTTGCGCAGGGAATAGAGCGCTGTCAGGAACATGCCTCCGCCCCCCGCGACCCCCAGGGCGTAACCCAACCCGCGTGCGGATATGACAAGGGGAGTTTCAAGGGTGGCCTTCGTGCCCCAGAAGAGAACGGCGAGCACCGCCAGGAAGAACAGCCAGGTCCCGGGGCCGGTCACGTAGGCCGAGTACATCTGGTTGTCGATGTTGACGAGGGCGGCCTCTTTCCCGCCGACTTTTGTTCCCGGGGCGCCCATCAGGGAGTACCGTACTTCGTTTCCACGGTGACGCCGATATCCTGGATGAATTTCGTGGGCAATACGCCGCCGGCGCACACGATGACGCCTTCGTTTTTCAAGGTGATGGATTTTCCGTTCTGCTCGAGCTCCACGGCGTCTTGCGTGATTCGTGTGACGCTGGACTTCAAGAGCACATTCAGCTGCCCCGCCTTTTCGGCCTCATGCGCTTTCCGGCGATTCTTTTCCTTGGCTCTCGAGAAAGCCTCGCTTCGATAGGAGATGGCGACCGTGGCGCCGGGCTCCGCCGCAATGCTGGTTGCGGCTTCGAGGGCGCTGTCGCCGCCTCCGACGACCAGCACGTGCTTCCCCCGAAAATCGGCGGGGTCCTGGAGCCGATAAACGACCTTCGGCAGGTCCTCGCCCGGGACCTCCAGTTTCCGGGGCGTCCCGCGTCGACCCAACGTCAGAAGGACGCTCCTGGTCCTGTAGGATGACCGATTCGTTTTCACTTCAAACCCGGAATCCACCCGCGTCACCTTCTCGACGCATTCGCTGAAATTGATCTTCACGCCGCTGTCCCGTTCGATCCCGCTCCAGAATTCGAGGAGCTCTTCCCGGGTCGTCTCCCGCATTTCCACAGGACCCACGGTCGGGTATTCGACGGGAGCGGTCATCACCAGCTTCCCCTTGGGGTAAAAAACCACCGTGCCGCCGATGGCGTCTTCCTGCTCCACCGTGGCATACCGGATATTTTTCTGCATGGCGCTCAGTGTTGCCGAAAACCCTGCAGGACCGGCCCCGATGATGACCACGTCCAGTTCGGCAGGGTCGCCCCCGCTTCGCGCCGGGAGTTTCCTGTGCACGCTTTCGATCGCCAGCCGGCCTTTCTCGATCGCGTTTTTTATGAGCCCGGATCCGCCGAGTTCCCCGGCGATGAAGACTCCGGGAACATCGGTCTCGAAATCGTCACCGGTCTTCGGAATATCGACCCCCCGCTCCGTTGTCCCGAAGACCAGGGTGATGGCACCCATCGGACAGGCTTCCTTGCATGCGCCGTGTCCGATGCACTCCGAAGGGGTAATCAGATTGGATTTGCCGTCGATGAGGCCCAGCACCTTGTGGTGCGGGTGCTCCGGACAGATGGCGATGCATGCTCCGCAGCCGATGCATCGAGCGTGATTGAACTTGGGATAGAGGGACGACGGCTGATCCATGCCGCTTTCCAGCGCGGCCTTGAGAATGGCTTTGTTTTGGCGGTACTCCCGGTTTCGCCGCCGCATGTAGAGGATGGTGATCAGGAGCAGCGTGCCGATATAGATCGGCAGGAAGTAGAGCTGAAACGAATATAGGACCACCTCAGACCTGTCCAAGATAGGTTTTCGGGGTTGAGGTGAGGTTTACAGCGTTCATGCGCAGGGAGTCCCTTTCGGGTAAAGTAGTGGTTCCG
>JANXPS010000154.1 GCA_025357175.1 Deltaproteobacteria bacterium
CCCGCGCCGCCGTCGAGCGTCCCGTTGAAGGCGGCGCCGTTATCGAACCTGAACTGGTTGTCGCCCTTCCCGCCGACGATCTTCGTCAGGCCGCCGATCCCGGAAAGCGTCTGGCTGCCGTCGGTGATGGTCGCGCTGCCGTCGGCGTGGAGCGTGACGGTCAGGTCGGCGGTCACGGCCGAGAAATCGAGCGCATCGACGCCGGTGAGACTTGCCGCGTTCCAGACTTCGGAGGCGCCGAAGGTGTGCGTCCCGCTCAACAGGTTTTCGTATCCGTCGAACGACGCCTGGAACAGCGGCGCCGTCTCGATTGCGCCGGTCGAATACTCGAGCGTCCAGTTTCCGCCCAGGGCGGCGCTGCCGGTGTCGTCGGTGGAGGCCGCGATGTCGAGGCCGGTGACCTGCCCGAGCTTGCCGACGAAGCCGATCCCGGCTTCGCCTTCGGCGATGTCGCAGCCGTAGAGGAGGATGTCGGCGCCCGGAAGCAGGTTTGCCTTCCACGTGGAGAGCTGGGCGGCGCGCTTGTCGAGTTCGGCCTGGTCGACCTTTTCGGTGCCGAGCTTGAGGACCCCTTCAGACCCGTGGGAAAGGATGTGGACGCCGCCGATGTCCTTCCGGGCCGCGAGCGCGTCGGTGATCTGGTCGATGCCGTCTTTCGCCGGGTCGAGCAGGACGACCTCGACCGGCCCGCGGGCGCCGGTCCCGTCGGACGGGAGAATTTTTGCGATGAGCGGCTGGTAATCCTTGACGGTCGGATCGACGAAGACGATTTCGTGCGGGGCGGTGATTGGCTGGACCGCGGGGGCTTCAACCGCCGTGTGGGGAAGACTCATCGGCCGGGCGAAGTTCGCTCCCACGGAGGAGACGACGACGGGGGGGGCGAGCGCGTGCAGCGGGTCGAGCGTCGTGACCGGCGGGAGGGCCGGGGAGACCGAGAGGAGCAGCCGGTTTTCCAGCGTCTCGAAGTGGACGGGGCGCCGCTCGGGGAATGTCGCGCCCGCTTTCGGCGTTTCCTGATCCCGGTATCTGGCGACCGACTTCTTGATCTTCCGAAATACGCCCATGCCCTGCCCCCCGACTGTTCCGTGCGGATTCGTCTCTTTCTTTCGGTGCGCCTATTCGAGCAGGGAATTGACCAGCCGCACGTGTTCCTCGCCCAGCGTCCCGACCGCGTGGTTCAGGCGGACGAAGTTGAGGAGGTAATTGTTTCGCGCCTCGGAATATTCCTTCTCGTACTTGTAGAGGTCCTGCTCCGCGTCGAGGACGGCGAGGCTGATGTAGAGGCCGGACTTGAACCCCTCCGTTTTCGCCTCGACGACCAGCTTCTGGGAGTCGATGGATTTCTTCATCGCGGCCGTCCGGCTGATGGAGGCCTGGATCTCGTTGAAGGCGCTGAGCGTCTTGCGCTCGGAGGCGCGCATCTGGCGCTCGAGCGCCATGAGGGCGCTCTTGTGGAGGCTCGAGGTTTCACGGACCTTGGAGGCCGTCGTCCCGCCCTGGTAGAGCGGCAGGTTGAACTTGAGCAGGACGTCGTAGGTCGCGGTGTTGCTGCCGCCGCCGAACAGGGTGCCCTGCGTGTCCTTGACGATGTAGTCGCCCTGGAGGTCGAGCGTCGGATAGTGCCCCGCCTTCTGGCGGTCGACCTCGGTGCCGGAGATCTCGGTTTTTTGCCTGAGGATCTGGATGTCGGGGTTCCGGTTCCTCGTGGTGGCAAGCCACGCGGCGCTGTTGTCGGGGGCGGGCGATACCATCCGGATCTCCCCCTTCAGCCGCTTGACCTGGATGTCGTCGGTCCCGACGATCTCGCGGAGCGCCTGGCTGGTGTCCTTGAGGAAGTTCTCGGCCTCGATCTGCTCGGCCTGCACCGCGGCAAGCCGCGCCTCGGTGTCGTAAAGGTCGGTGATAGGCGCCGCGCCCCGCTCGGTCCGGGCCTTGGCGACCGTGTGGTGGAGTTCGAGGGCGGCGGTCTGGGCCTTGGAAACCGCGACCTTGTCCTGGGCCAGGATGACGTTGAGGTAGCCTTCGGCAACCCTGAGGATCAGGTCCTGCCGGGCTTTCTCGAGCTCCATTTCGGAACGGCTGATCGTGGAGCGCGCCTGGTCGATGCTCAGGAACGACTGATAGTTGAAAAGCGGCTGCGCCACGGTGAAGGAATACTGCCAGGAGCCGTAGTTCGTGGTCCCGGTCCCGTAGACCTTGTTGTCGGAGCTGCGGATGTCCTGCCGCGTGTAGCCGTAGTCGAACTCGAAGTTGAGGTGGGGGCTGACGCCGCCCCACGCCTGCTTGAGCGCCTCTTTCGAAGCGTCGGTCTCGAACTTCGCGCCGCCGAGCTGGGGATCGTTTTTCAGGGCGAGCGCATAGTAGCTCATCAGGTCGCCGCCGAAGGCGGTCGAGCCCAGCGAGCCGGCAAGAAGCGCCGCGCAAGCCAATCGGCCGGAAATCCGCATTAATCGACTGTGGGTTGCGGGTACGAAGAACAAAGGGAACCCCCTGAGGGAGAGTGAGCGAACCCGATAGATGAGGCACGCCTGGGACGACTGACGCCGGAATCGGCTCCCGCATCGTAGCAGAACAGGAGATATTTACATAATATAATTATGCCGTTTTATAAGTGCGCGCCCCCTTCATCTGATTAGCGATTGACAACGAAGTTCCCCGACTCGACCAGCTCCTCGTAGCAGCTTGTCTGGTTACGCCCGTGCGCCTTCGAATAATAGAGCGCGCGGTCGGCGGCATCGAGGAAGGCGGCCGGCGCCTGGTAGCGGGAGATTTGGGTGACCCCCGCGCTCACGGTCATCCGGCCGATTTTGGGAAAGTCGTGCGATTCGACGGCATGCCTGAACCGCTCGAGCGCGGCCATCGTGTCCTTTCTCGCCTGGGCCCGAAGAACCACGATGAATTCCTCGCCCCCGTACCGGAACACGAGGTCGGATGCGCGGAACTGCGACTTCATGATTGTCGCGAGTCGGACCAGCACGTCGTCTCCCGCGATATGCCCGTGGATGTCGTTGACCGGCTTGAAGTGGTCGATGTCGACGATCGCGAGCCAGTGCGTGAACGTGTCGTCGGGCAGCCTGCGGGGAAGTTCTCCGGGACGCAGCTGGATGGCGGAGGGACGATTGACGGGATTGGCGATGATCTTCATGATCTGGTCGTCGAAGGTCTGGCGGTTCAGGAGCCCGGTCAGCCTGTCGGACTGGCTCTCGCCGAGGAGCGACAGGAAATTCTCGTAGATTTTCAGCATGCCGCAGACGAGGTTTCTTTCCCCCTCGACCCGGGCATCCCGGAGCAGGACGCAGAAACCGGTGAGCGTCTCCCGCCCGAGGTACAGCGGGTAGATCACGTGGGAACCCGCCCCGCCGTCCGAGGATACCTCGACCGTGTCCCCTCCGTTCATGCACCGGATGATGGCGTCAGAAAGCTCGGCGGAAATCGTCGGGAACACCCCTGTCCCGTTGCCCGGGACGACGACCTCTCCGGAGGCATCGATGTGGATTTCCATCATCAGCTCGACAGGTTCCTTCCGTCGCTGGAGATGGTAGAGGGTGACTTCCCGGCAGGGGAGCAACTCGAGGATGGTTCGTCCCAGGCTGCTCCCGATGAGCTCCCGGTCGCGCGACTGGGTGATCTCGATGACGCTTTCCACGATCCTTACGGCCTGATCCTGCATGAGTCCTCTGGGATCACTTGGTTGTTGCAGGACGGCGGAGAGCCCGGAGAGGCCTGGAAGCCTCTCCGGCGGGGGGGTATCCGTCAGGCGATCTGGTCGAAATCGCTCGAGGAGGTTTTGGCCTTGATGATGGCGCCGTAATATGCGGCCTTGGCGTCGCCGGCTACCGAAGCCGAAAGCAGGTCGGACATTCCACCGGAACCCGTCGAGGAGGATGATCCGCCCGAGGAGCCGGACCCTCCGAGAAGCGTGGACGTCATCGACGCCTGGAGCTGCGCCTGGGCGGCCTGGTAGCTGGCGGGCGTCGCCGCGCTTTCGTAGGCGGGAGCGGTCGTTCCGTCATCGATCGCGGGCGTTCCCAGAAGCGTCGACATTTCGGAGGATTGCATCTGCGCCGCGGCTGCCTGGTAGCTTGCGGCCGATCCCGCTTTCGCCGGGGCGGGAGTCGAGCCGCCGCCGGTGCCTGCCGGCGTGATGGTCAGGCGGTCGATCGCCGTATTCAGAAGCGGATCGCTCGTGATGAGCGATTCGCCGGACGAAAGACTGGCGGGGTTGTCGTACAGCGTCGCCGATACGCCGCCCTTGGCGTTGGTGCCGACCCCGACGGATGACTTCGTCAAGGACGACGAAATGGAAGACAATGCCGAACTCAAGGCTGCGTCCACGGCTTTACCCCTTCCTGCGGACTTTCCCGCTGTATCTCTTATCGGCATCATCCGCGGGAAATATCAGTGTTCATTTCACGGGACGCGAACAGGCGTTCCGTCGCCTCCTTTCCACCCCACTCCCGCCTCACCCGGTACAGTTTATTGCTGCCGGATGCGAGCATCATCCCGGGTTCCTACCTGAAGTCGGCCGCCCCTTTTCCGATGTTGGCGATGACGCCGGCCGAGGGGTTGTTGAGGTTGATCGTCAGGTCGGCGGTGAAGCGGCTCTGGTACGTGGCCTCGTCGATCAGGACGCCGAGGATGGGCGACGCGGGGGCGTTTTTCACGACCTGGTTGTAGGGGTCGTCCCCGTGGTCGAGGTACATGCGTTCGGTCAGGAAGCACGCGAGTTCGTGCCCTCCGACCCAGACCGGCTGCACCGGGATGTTGAGCGCCCGGAGCGTGGCTGCGAGGAAGCCGACGCTGCCGTGGCAGCCCATGGTCCAGTGCTGCACGCCGTCGGCCGGATCTCCCGCGTCGACGGTTCCGGCGATGATCCGCGAAAGCGGCGGGTAACCCCGGTACTGCCACACGTTGTCGCAGGTGCCGAAGTTGTCGGTGCCGTAGAAGTGCGCCATGTGGTGCCGCATCCAGTCGAGCACCCCGCCGATGCTCGCAATGCGCGTGTTGCCGATGATGCCCGCCCCGGACATCCAGCGATAGATCCACATCGGATGGGCGAAGGTCGTCTTGGGCCGGTTGTTCGCCCGGAGCGCCGGCAGGTGCGCGCCGCCATAAGTGCCGAGACCGAAGGAGATCGGCTCGTAGGGCAGCTTCCAGCCCATCGTGCTGCTGTCGAGCAGGTAGCGCAGCTGCTCCGCCGAATATGTGGCGATCGTCCAGGGCACCGTGCGGGTGGTTTCGAGCGCCAGGGAGAACGCCACGTGGGAAACGTAGAGTTTCCACATGTCGGCGGGGCTTTCCCACTGCATGGCCGTGGTCGAATCGCTTTGGGGGGAATACCAGTTTGTGGGTGCGTCCGTGACGCCGGCATACGGCATCGTCACCGCGGTGGCGGCGCCGTTCAGCAGCCACGTCGCGGCGTCGACGTAGGCCGTGGCCAGTTCGTCCTTCTGCGCCTGCGACCAGTCGGCCCATGCGATCATTTCGGCCGCGCCGGGCGGAGTGTATGCGCTGTAGGGGGGGCCGGGGGAGCCGGAGGAGCGGGTGATGCCGGGGAATCGGCGGCGCCGCCGCATGCGAGCGGAAGCCACATCAGGAGCAGGGACAGCGGGACAAACAAACGGCGCACGGCAACCTCCGGGATCCGGGACTACCGTACTTATCGGCAAAAACCGGCCTTCAGTTCACCACAACATTCGAGGGCGGCCGCCGCGGAGAAGACTGAGCGGCTAAAGTGAGGAAGATGGGGGGATGCGCTTCGGCGCATCCCCCCGATCGTTGTTCAGACGGTCGACACCGACACCGCCTTTTTCCCACGGGCAGGCTTACGGATCCCCGAGCGGCGAACCTTCGCCGGCTCCGCGATCCGCTCGATGATCACTTCGGGGCGGTTGGGGAATCGGGCGACAAGATCGAGCTGCCCTCCCATCGCCTGAACGTAACGCTTCAGAGTCGAGATCAGCATGTCGCTCCTTTTTTCAAGGCGCGATATGGTGTCCTGGCCGACACCGATAGAGGCGGCCAACTCCTCTTGGGTCAGCTCCACCGCCTGCCGCAGATCCTTCAGCGTCGCAAGTTCCGCCGCCCGGCGCTCGATCTTCTCCCGGCGCTTCCGGGGCAGCTTCGAGAGCACCTGTTCAAGATTTCTTGCCATGACCCGTCTCCTTCCCCTTGCGATCGCCCCGATCGGCATTCAAAGAAGCAAGGTGCCTTTCGAAGCGTCCATCGGCAGTGCCGATGAGTTTCTTGTAAAACCGTTTCTGATCAACCCCGGCCTTGTCTCCGCCGACCAGCAGGACCGCTTTGCGCTTGGGATCGAAGGCGAAGGCCACACGCCAAACCTCTCCTTCCCATTCGAAGCGAAGCTCCTTCATGTTGGCGTAGGCCGAGCCCTTCAGCGTATCCACCGTCGGCCGCCCGAGATTCGGGCCGTAGTCTTGCAGCAGGATGACATGCGAGAGAAGCTCGTCCTGCAACTCTTCGTCGAAGGCATCGAACTCCTCGTCGAACTCCGGATGGAAGATCACTCCCCATTTCAGGCTCATATTATGGGCTCCGAAGCATATGCATTCAAGACCATATTATCATCCTCAACATTCGGCTGGATTCCACGTCGCGCATGTTCACCGGCGGGTGCCGAGCGCAGGCAGTACCATACTGTTAGCGTCAAGCGCGGAATACAGGATCAGCGGGAAGGTGGCCATACAATGCGCATCATGCCGAGGAAGTCACGTTTAAATCTGGTGCCGGTCAACCTGGGGGATGAGACCCTGGGGCAGCGCCTGGCGCGGGCCTGCAAAGCAAGGGGCCTCTCTCAAACCGAACTGGCCGAGAAGATCGGGAGCATCCAGGCGCTGGTCTCCGACTACGAGCGGGGAAACCTGCGCCTGTCGGCAGAGATGACGATCCGGTTCGCGGAAGCGCTGGGGATGAGTACCGACGAGTTGCTGGGGGTCAAACCCGGGAAGACGGCGGACGAGATGAGTCTCAGTCTCACCCGGCGACTAAAAGGAATCGAGACGCTGCCGGCCGCCCAACAGAAGGCGCTTCTTCAGACGATCGACGCCTTTTTGAAGAGCACCGGATAACAAAAATCCCCCTGTTCCAGCCAGAGGGATTTTCGCTTTTCTATTCAAGATCTTCCAAATCATATACTGAAGTGGATACTGTCTGAGAAAATGCTGCACTTACGGGGGCCGACGTTTCGCAATGGGCGGCGGAGAACGCGCTTCCGGTTGAAGAATAACGCCAGCGCCGCCGATATGTATGTAAACTGGCGCCCGTCACGGGGGATACCGGAGGAACCGATGAGGCAGGATATCGACGCAAGCTGGGTTGTGGAATGCCGCGACTGCCGCTACTGGGTTCCCGGGTCGTGGAACAACGGGCTGTGCCGCCGGAAAGCGCCCGTGCCCGTGCCGCTTTCGTTCTTCGCCTACTACCGGGCGCCCAGCTGGCCCGTGACGAAGTCGGGCGACTTCTGCGGCGAAGCCATCCGGAAAGGTTCGAGGCCCGGTGCCCGTGAGCCGCAATGATTCCGCGACGCGGATGACCGCCCGATCGGCAAAGGCGCTGATGTGGGCGTCGCTCGTCCTTTTCGTTTGCGGCGGGGCTGTCGGTTCGGCCGAGGTCGGACTGGCGGCGGCGACGCTGGCGGCGCTCTGCGCATTCGCCCCGGCCGCCTACGGCCGGAAATGGGTGAGGGTTGTCGGCGTCCTCCTCCTGGTCGCCTCCGCAGGAATGGCGTTCCGCCTCTTCCCCGACGCCAGGACCGGGATGAACGCATACCGGAACCGGGTCCACCGGACACCGGAAGCGAAGTGATGCGCCGAGCGCCATCCGCCGGACGAAGATTCCAGCTTCCGCAGCGGGGCCGCTTCTCTCCGATCACTACACGGCCGCGCTCGTCGTCCTCTCGGCTCTTGTCGCCCTGCTCTTTTTCCGCCTCTTCGACCGGTGAACGACGTCAGTCCGGCGTTCCGTCATTCCGGTCGGTGATGTCGAACTCGACGCCCGACGCCCCTTTCGGGTTGACGAGGGAGTAGACGCCGTAGCCGGCGAGCATCAGGTTCACCACGCACCAGATGACGCCGAACATCATGATCGGAAGGCGTGCATCCCCGGACTCGCCGATGACGCTCCCGAAGAGCACGACGCCGAATGCAAGGAAGAGGAGGGGCAAGACGATCATCGCGATCGCTCCCGCCTTTCCCGGCCGGACCTGCACCGTAACCGTCTTCCCGTTCCGGTTGTTCCCCATCCCGTCACCCTCCCTGAATGAATCTACCGATTCCCGGAAACCCCGTCGAGGCCGGGGAAGGACCCCTCGGGCGAATTTCCCCGCACGACGATCTCGAGCCCTTCGCGCTTGGGAAACACCTTCATCGCGTACTGGCCGCCATGCCCGGGCCCGTTGGTCGCTCCCCGCCCGGAGGGACGCCCCATCGAGAGGCGCAGCATCACGAGCGTGAAGTCCACGGCCAACGTTTTTCCCCTGACGACAGGCTCGTCGAACACGATATCGTACGGCCAGCCGGCGTCGTGGCCGAGGAATGCGCACGCGACGAAGTACCTGCCGAAGTCCATCGGCGGCGCCTCCTTTTGAAAGGCCTGTTTCCAGAGATCCGCCCAATCGGCGTCGGTCGATACCGCCTTCTGCAAGAGCGTCGCGATCCCGGACTCGCCCCCCTTCCACATCATCGCCGCGTAATCGGGATGGGCGCCGGCCTTCTCGAGGAGCGCCATCATCGCCTTGTTCCCCTTCTCGTTGGCGTGGACCCACGCCGACTTCCCGTCCGCGCCCTTCGCGACCGGATCGGCCGAGCCGTCGAGAAGCGCCTTCGCCATCGCGGCCTCCCCCTTGATGACCGCGGCGAGAAGCGGGAGGTTCCCCTTCCCGTCCGCCCGGTTCGGGTCGGCCTTCTTCGACAGGAGGAGTCGGACCGCCTCCGGGTTGTCCCAGGTGACGGCGTGCAGGAGCGGCGTCTCGCCCAGATCGTTGCGCGCATTGACGTCGGCCCCCTTCCCGATCAGCAGGGAGGCAAGCTCCGTGCGGACCGCGGCCTCGCGGCCCGTCGAGGAGTAGTCGGTGAGGGCGGCCATCAGCGGCGTCTCGCCGTTCCCGTCGGCGACGTTGGGGTCGGCGCCGTTTTCGAGGAGGAGGCGGACGGAGGCGACCCGGGCGCACTTCGCCGCGCGGACGATCGCGGTTCCGAACCGCTTTCCGTTCGCCACGTCGGCGCCGTTCGATCCGAGCACCTTCTTCACAAGGGGGATTTCATCGTTGCAGAGAGCATTCGGGAACGCCTTGTCGATGTCGAGTGCATCGTATCGTTCGCGGGCGCCTGCCCTGACGAGCCGCTCCATGATCTCCCGATTCGCTTTCTCGGCCCCGTAAAGCCACGCGGTCTTTCCGTCCCGATCCGTTTCGTCGACCTTCGCCCCGGCCTTTATGAGCGCCGCCACCATCTCTTCATCCTCGCGCTCGGCGGCCAGGGAGAGCGGGGTCCGCCCGTTCCCGTCCCGCCTGTCCGGATTCGCTCCCCGGGATGCGAGAAGAATGACCCCCGCCGTGTTCCGGTTACCGATCGCCAGCGTCAACGCGGTCTCGCCTCGTTCGCTTGCGGCGTTCGGGTCGGCCCCGGCGTCCAGAATCGCCCTCATCGCGACGGCATAGCCGTCGCCGTTCGGTTTGTAGCTCTCGAATGCGACCGCCATCAGCGGAGTCCATCCGCCGCTGATCGTCTTCACGGATGCCCCCGCCTTGATCAGAAGCTTCACGACCTCCCCGTGACCGTTCGCCGCCGCAACCGCGAGCGGAGTCGTCGGCCCGAGCAACCCGTTGCGGGTGATGTCCACTTTCGCGCCCTTCGACAGGAGGAAGGCGACCGACTCGGCCCGCCCGGCCTCGGCGGCGCAGATCAGCGGGGGGCGGTGCAGGCGGTCCTCCGGATCGGGCGCGTCGAGCTTCTCCCCGCCCTGAAGGGCGATCTCCGCGAGGTTGACCCAACCCTGCTCGAGATCGGCGCAGAGACCGGACATGTTGCGCGGGGGCATCAATTCTTCGGAACGCGGTTCCCTCGCCGCAGCGGGGATGGTTGCGAAAGACAGGAGGATGAACGGAATCGATCCGATCGTGCGGATCGTGGGGGAAGTGCCTGTTCGTCGGCGGATCATCGGCCACCTCGTCGGTTCCGGACCCTGGGGAACGCGGTCCGGGAAAACCACGGATAGTATACAGACCACGGACATGATCCGTTTTCCACTTGCTTCGTATTAATTCCCGAAATATTGTTAGTGCACAATTACGCATTCGCGAAAGGAATAACCATGACG
>JANXPS010000010.1 GCA_025357175.1 Deltaproteobacteria bacterium
GCCTGGTGCCCGACATCCCAGACGATCCGGTCGACGGGGCTGTCGAAAAGGTAATGAAGCACGAGCGTGAGTTCGACGACGCCCAGGCTCGACGCCAGATGCCCCCCTGTGCGCGAAACGGTGCGGACGATCTCGTCGCGCAACTCGGCGGCGACCTCGGGCAGCTTTTCGCGAGGCACCTTGCGCAGATCTTCGGGCGAGCTTATTCCGTCGAGCCATCGGGTCATGGTTCCCTCATGTCCTCCTGACGGATACCACGCGAACGATTTCCCGCAGCGCATCGGCCTCGGGTCCGAAGGCGCTCAATCCGGCGAGCGCCTCATCCTTCAGAGACTCGGCGCGGAGGATCGAGGCATCCAGCCCGCAGACGACGGGCCAGGTCGCTTTCCCCCGGCTGCGGTCCTTTGCGACCGCCTTGCCCATCTCCTCGAAGCTGCCCGTCTCGTCGAGGATGTCGTCGGTCACCTGGAAAAGCAGGCCGAGCGCACGCCCGTACCCGCACATCCGGGCGACCACCTCGTCGGAAGCGCCCCCGAGGAGCGCTCCCATCCCCGCGGCCGCACGAAACAGCGCCGCCGTCTTCCCTTCGTGAATGGCCTCGACATCCGCCCGGGACGCGGGAGCCCGCTCGGCGTCGACGTCGAGATTCTGGCCCCCCACCATGCCCGCAGCCCCTGCGGCCCGCGCCAGCAGCGCGATTGCCCGAATCGCCCGCGCGGGCTCCCGGCCGGCCAACGGCGACTCGCCCATCGTCCGGAACGCCTCGGTCAGCAGGGCATCGCCCGCCAGGATCGCGGTGGCCTCGTCGAACGCCTTGTGAAGCGTGGGGCGCCCCCGCCGGAAATCGTCGTCGTCCATCGCCGGAAGGTCGTCGTGGATGAGGGAATAGGTGTGGACATATTCGATGGCGCAAGCGAACGGGAGCATGTCATCTTCGTCGCCCCCCGCAACTGCCCCGGCGGAGAGCAGGACTACCGGGCGCATCCGCTTGCCGCCCGCGGTCAGGGAATATTCGACCGCATTTCGAAGCCGGTCGGGCATCGCGCAAACGTCCCGCCCGAGAAGGACGGGAAGTGCCGACTCGACCCGGAGTCTTCGGGATGACAGCTCTGCGGCGGCGTTACCCACCCTCGCGGCCTTCGGTCCCCAGGATATCGGACTCGTCCTCCGTCTCGAGGACAGGACCTTCGGGCTTGCGGAGGAGCAGTTCGATCTTGCGGTCGGCCTCGTCAAGTCGTTTCTGGCAGATGCCCGAAAGCGACATCCCCTCCTCGAACAGCCTGACCGATTCCTCGAGCGGGACGTCGCCCGCCTCGAGTTTCGCGACGACGGCCTCGAGCGCCTTGAGAGCTTCTTCGAATGCGACCTGTTTTTTCATGGGTCCCCCATTATACGACGGGTTTGTCACCGTTTGTCGACCAGTCCCGGCAGCGCCGCGGGATCGACGCGCGCTCCGGTCACGCGAAGGCCGAAGTGGAGATGGGGCCCCGTAGCCCGCCCGGTCGCGCCGACGGATCCGATCCGCTCGCCCCTGCGAACAAGCTGTCCTTCGGATACCGACCGCTCGGACAGGTGGAAATACATGCTGAACACGCCGCCGCCGTGATCGACCAGCAACTCATTTCCGCCAAAAAACTGCTCGCCAGAAAACACGACCCGGCCATCCGCGACCGCGTGGACCGGTGTTCCCGCCGGAAGCGTCATGTCCCCGCCCGTATGCGGGTTGCGCGGTTCTCCGTTGATCACGCGCCGCGCCCCGAAATGGGAGGGAGCAAACCCGGGAACGGGCGGCTGAAAAGGCGCCGACCATGACGGAGTGGACGGGGGGGCGTCGATCCGCTCGCGAAACGTCCTGGCCTCTTCCTCGATCCGCCGGGCCAGAACCGGATCCTGCACGTCTTTTTCCTTGGGCACGTTGAACGACTGAAGCGGGAAGGCCCGTTCCCGGACCTCCAGCTCGACGTCGGCCCTGAGCGCAACGCCTCCCCGTGTCGCCATGACCGTCAGCGTGTGGCGCCCGGGCGCCTCGGCGAGATCGATCCCGGCCAGCGCCTCGAAACAGCCGTCTCCGCACGCTTTCATCGGCCACCCGCGCCCTTTCCAGTGAATCAGGGCGTTGTCCGGGCCGGGTGCGCCCCTCAATTCGACACGGACGACGGCCCCCTGTTCCGGGGCGGACCGATCGACGGAAACGGCCATCGTTCCGTCGGCCGCCGCCGCGGAGGCGTTGGAGCGGTGCGCCGCCAGCATGAAAAGCGCGACAGCGACCACCAGACCCGCGAACGCGGCCGGCCGGGAATGACTCACGATGTTTCCTCGGCCCTTGCGGCGAAGGCCCCGTCGGCGACCTGGATGCTCAATCGCTCGCCCGGAGCTATTTCGGCGACCGAGCGAACGGCTCGCCCGCTATCCCCGTGGGTGACGATCGCATACCCGCGGGTGAGGACGGCCTTCGGATCGAGTGCCGTCAGTTTCCCCATCACCAGGGAAAGCGCTGCTGCACGCTCGGCCTGGAGCGAAGAAACGAGACCGACCACCCGCTCTTTCAAGACGTCGAGGTCGCCCCTACGCCTGGCCGTCCATGCCTCCGGCGAATGGGCCCGCACAGTTGCAAGATGGCGGGCGGTTTCCGAGCGCCCGGCCCGGACGGTCATCCTGAGTCGTTCCGTCATTCCGTTGATCGCTTCCGCCACGGCAAACCGGCGCGCGTGCAGCAGCGGCCTCGGGTCGAGCACCATTCCCGACACGGCCCTCAACTCGCGCCGCAGCGAATCCCTTCGCCATGCCTCGGCGCGGCGTGCGCGCCGGAGCATCGCCTCGACGCGCTCGGAAACCTCGGCGCGATCGGGAAGCGCCAACTGGGCGGCGGCGGTGGGCGTCGGCGCCCGGTGGTCGGCGGCGAGATCGGACAGGGTGAAATCGGTTTCGTGCCCCACGGCGCTGATCGTCGGAACAGGGCACGCGGCAAGGGCTCGAACAACGGCCTCGTCGTTGAAGGCCCACAGGTCCTCGATCGACCCGCCCCCCCTTCCGACGATGATGAGCTCGACCCCGGTGTTGCCGGCGAGCGCCCGGATGGCCGCCGCGATGTCGGCCCCCGCACCCTCCCCCTGGACCTGGGCGGGCGCCAGCGTGATGCGGATGGCGGGCCAGCGCGTCCGGGCGATGCGGATCATGTCCCGCAGGACCGCGCCCTGGCGGGACGTCACGATGCCGATATGGCGAGGGAAAGGCGGAAGGGTGCGCTTGCGGGATTCGTCGAACAGACCCTCGGCCGCGAGGCGGGCCTTGAGTTTTTCGAGTTCGAGAAGCAGGGCGCCGCGTCCGCGAACTTCGGCCGACTGCGCGTAGATCTGGTAGTCGCCCTTTTTCTCGAACACTGCGACCTGTCCCGTGACCATCACGGTCTGGCCGTCGCGGATTTCTCCGGTGATGAATTTCTCGCGTCCCTTGAAGAGGACGACCCTGATCGTCGCCTCGTCGTCCTTCAGGGAGAAGTAACGATGACCCGACGGGTAATACTTGTAGTTCGAAACCTCGCCCTCGACCTGGACGTGGCGGAAATTGCCTTCGAGACAGCGCTTTATGCGCGCCGTCAACTGGCCGACGGAGAGAATCCCTCCGCCGGCGGTCTCGAACAACGTGGCGCCCA
>JANXPS010000161.1 GCA_025357175.1 Deltaproteobacteria bacterium
CGAGACGAGCTTCCGGCAGATCGCGGTTGCGCGTAAAGGCGTTCAGGTCGCCGAATCCCGCCTTGCAGCCTATGTCAAGCGGAACGCGCTGGGAATGGTCACCACCCGAAACGTGCTCGATGCCGAGGCCGACCTGACCGCTGCGCGCGAGTCGCTCACGCTTGCGAAAGCCGACTACCAGTCTGCCCTGATCGAGTTATGGCGATCCACCGGCGAACTGCCGGAAAAGGAAGGAATCGTGGTATCCGTGAACGAAATCGGCGAGAACGCCTGGCGGCAGATCCGATGAAAAAAGGATTGATCGCGCTGCTGGTCGCGGCGCTGCTGGCCGGCGGAGGCTACTACTATTACAAGACTCGTTCGGCCGGCGTCGTGCCCTATCGCACCGCTTCGGTCGAGCGCGGAGACGTTTCGGAAACCGTCACCGCCACCGGCACCATCAATGCGGTCACGACCGTGCAGGTCGGAAGCCAGGTGTCCGGAACCGTCGTCCAGCTTTTCGCCGATTTCAATTCCCGCGTCCGCAAGGGACAGGTCATCGCACGCATCGACCCGTCGAAATACAAGGCCGATCTCGACCAGTCGAGGGGCAACCTGGCAAACGCGAATGCCCAGGTCGAAAAGGCTCGCATCGTGCTCGCCGACGCCGACCGCACGCTCAAGCGGAACGAAGGGCTTTTCGGGTCGGGGTTCCTCGCCCAGTCCGACGTCGACAGCTCCCGGACGCTGCGGGACAGCGCGGCTGCCGGCTTGAAGAGCGCAGAGGGAACCGTCGCTCAGTCGGCAGGCGCCTTGTCCTCCGCCGAAACCAATCTCGAATACACCGCGATCCATTCGCCGGTCGACGGCATCGTCATTTCCCGGAACGTCGACGTCGGGCAGACCGTTGCCGCAAGTTTCCAGACCCCGACCCTGTTCACCATCGCCCAGGACCTGACGCAGATGCAGGTCGACACCAACGTGGACGAAGCCGATATCGGGAAGACCAAATTCAACCAGAGCGTCGAATTCACGGTCGACGCGTGGCCGGGCAAGACCTTCATCGGGCGCGTTTCTCAGGTCCGCTACTCGCCTACCATCACGCAGAATGTCGTGACCTACAACGTCGTCGTGAAGGTGGACAATCGCGAATTGCTGCTGCGCCCCGGGATGACGGCCAACGTGTCCATCCTGATCCGCACCGAAACGAATGTCCTGAAAATACCCAACGCCGCGCTCAGATATCGCCCGACTGAAAAGAAAGGCGAGACCAAGGCGGCAGCCGCGTCACCTGCGCAAGGACGCAAGCGCAAGGAAGGCCGGGACGGGTCGCGGGTCTACATCCTCGACGAAAAAGGAAATCCGAAGGCCGTTCCCGTCGAACCCGGAATCAGCGACGGTACCTTCACCGAGCTGCTCAAGGGCGACCTGGCCGAGGATGCTCGCGTGGTCACCGGCGAAACCAAGCCGAACGGAACCAAGGCCTCCTCCAGCCCCCCCGGAATGGGCATGGGCGGCGGAATGCGCTAACTTGCCGACGCCCGTCATCGAAATCTGTTCCCTGTGCAAGACCTATCGTATCGGCGAACTCACGGTCGAGGCGCTGCGATCGGTTGACCTGACCATTCAATCCTCCGAGTTTCTCGCGATCATGGGGGCGTCGGGTTCCGGTAAATCGACGTTGATGAACGTGTTGGGATGTCTCGATCGCCCCACCTCCGGAGGGTACAATCTCGACGGAAACGACGTCGGCACGCTCGACCGGGATGCGCTTGCACGGATTCGCGGCAGAAAGATCGGCTTCGTCTTCCAGGGCTTCAACCTGCTGTCCCGCATGACGGCGCTCGAGAACGTCGAACTCCCGATGCTCTACGACGAAGTCCCTTCTGCGGTCAGGAAAGAACGATCTCTTGAGGCGCTTCGCACGGTCGGGCTCGAAGATCGCAGCCACCACCTGCCGAGCCAGTTGTCGGGCGGCCAGCAGCAGCGGGTCGCAATCGCCCGCGCAATCGTGAACAATCCCTCGCTCCTGCTTGCCGACGAACCCACCGGGAACCTCGACACCGCCACCAGCGTCGAGGTCATGGGGGTCGTGCAACGGTTGAACGACGAACGCGGCATCACCATCGTCCTCGTGACCCACGAAACCGACATCTCCGAATTCGCACGCCGAGTCGTCACCATGCGGGACGGAAAAATCCTCACGGACCACCCCGTCGACAATCGTCGTATCGCCGGCGCTGGCGTGACTTCCCGATGAATCTTCTTTCCGCCGTAAAGGTGTCCGTCCGATCATTGCGCGCCAACAAGATGCGCTCGGGTCTGACGATGCTCGGCATGATCATCGGGGTATCGGCTGTGATCGCGATGGTGGCGGTCGGTTCCGGGGCCAACGAGCGGATCGCGGCCCAGATCGCCTCCATCGGGTCCAACCTGATCATGGTCATTCCCGGCAGCACGACGTCCGGCGGTTTGCGAGGGGGCTCCGGGGGTTCCCAAACCTTGACGATAGACGATGCGCGCGCGATCGGAAAAGAATTGTCCGCCGTCCGCGCTTCGGCCCCGAACGTTCGAGCCTCCGCTCCGATCGTCTACGGAAACCAGAACTGGAGCACGATCGTGCAGGGCACGACCCCGGGATACCTTGAAGTGCGCGACTGGCCGATCGTTTCAGGTCGCAACTTCACGGATGCCGAGGTCGACGCGGCGTCTAAGGTGGCTCTGATCGGCAGCACGGTGTCCGAAAACCTGTTCGGGGGAGAAGACCCGGTCGGCAAGATCGTCCGGATCAAGCGGATTCCCTTTACGATCGTGGGCCTTCTCGACGACAAGGGACAATCGCCGCAGGGACAGGATCAGGACGATGTCGTCATCGCGCCCGTCACCACGGTCCAAAGGAAGGTTTCCGGAAGTTCGCACATCGGAACGGTCGGGGTCGTCCTCGTTCAGGCAACCGGTCCGGATACCATCGAGGATGCCCAGAAACAGATCACGGCGCTCATTCGCCAGAGGCACCGGATCAGCGGAGGACAGGACGACGATTTCTCGGTCCGCAATCTCTCCGAGATGCTCGCCGTCGCGGAATCGGCGACCAAAATCATGAGTCTGCTGCTGGGCGCGATCGCATCGGTATCGCTTCTAGTCGGCGGGATCGGGATCATGAACATCATGCTGGTTTCCGTGACCGAGAGAACCCGGGAAATCGGCATCCGCATGGCTGTCGGGGCGAGGCAGCGCGACATCCTTGCGCAGTTCCTGATCGAGGCGGTGATGCTCGCGGTTGCGGGGGGAACTCTCGGGATCTTGCTCGGCGCAGGCGGATCCATCGCCATATCGTACTTCGCCGGGTGGTCGACGCTGATCTCGCCGGTCGCCGTGTCCGTGGCTTTCGGTTTTTCGGGGGCCGTAGGCGTGTTCTTCGGGTATTACCCCGCGCGAAAGGCTTCCCTCATGGATCCGATCGAGGCGCTCAGGTACGAATAATTCACCGCTTGTGGCACGCGCGGCACAGGTCCGAGGAACTCACATCGACCACATAGCGATGTCCATTCTTCTCCTCCCCCGATTGGGTACGGGTATCGATGTGTGGATTGTGGCATGTCGTGCAAGTGAGTTTCCCCTTCGGGTCAAGCTTGAACGCCGCCGGGATCGACATTTTCGGTAGCACCATGTGGTTTGCGTTCGTGGGATGCTTGTCCTGGGGATGGCATCTCAAGCAGATCAGGCGCGTGTTCGAGATGAATGATACCCGGGCCGCCTCCTCGTTCTTGGGGTCGCTCATCGTGTCGTGGCAGAACCTGCACGAGTTCCGGTCGTTCATCGATGAGTGGGGATTGCGGCTGCCCAGGTCTCCCTTGTCATGGCACTGGAAACAGAGGTCGTTGCCCGCGTCCCCCTGCTTCCGACCGCGCATGCGCATCCCCTTGCCGTTGCATGGTGTCGGGTCGTGGCAAGTCAGGCAGGTGATCTTGCCGTCGGATGTCAACGGAAGATCCTTCGCCGGCTTCATGTCTGGCGAGAGCTTGACCAGGACCGGGTGGTCGGGTTCCATCGTGCCGTGACAGGAAAGGCAGATCTGAAGGTCGTCCCCGCCGTACCTGCGATTTTTCCGCATGACGGCCGCACTGCTGGATACATCCCCGTGGCAGGCGGTGCAACCGCGATAATCCGAAACGATGTGGGGATTGAAGTATCGTCCCGCCTCAAGAAAATCGACATAACGGCGTCGGAGGAAATGGACCGTGTCGGGGGTGCCGTGCGGGTCGTGGCAGGTTCCGCAGATCAGTTCGCCTTTCCGGCCCTTGGGAAGATCGGCGGGCAGCGACTTGAGCGGATCGACGTTCATCGGATGCGATTTCCCGCGCACGTTGTGACAGAAATCGCAGGTCTGGTTAAGTTTGTCCTGGGTCGCGACGCTTTCGGATGTATCGCCCGCCTTGGGCTTCGTGACGTGGCAGGTGTAGCATTTTTCGCTTTCGGACTCGGCCAAGTGAGGATTGAGGGTATGAAAATCCTTCCCGTGGCAGTCGAGACACATGTCCATCCGAACCGAGTACCTTCCGCTGTCGAATCCGCGCAGGAGGGCGTTCCCGCCGGGCGTCTGATGAAAATTGTGGCAGGTCGAGCAGATGACGTTGCCGTTGGCGCTAAGGGGCAATCCGTCCGTCAGCGTTCGTCCGTTCCCCTTGTTGACCGGGTGATGGGTCGTTTCGACGGCGGGGTGGCATTCGTAGCAGAGCGTTACAGGGTCCTTCTTGAAAGTCGCCAGGATTTCTTTCCAGGATGTCGAGCCCTTTACAGGGGTCTTCGTATGGCATGAATCGCAGGCGATGTCCTGATGCGGGTTGGCGCTGGATGAGGCTTTCCGTTCGTTCAGGCTGTCGGCGAAAACGAAAGTCGGGAAGGCAACACCGAATAGCAATAGCAACAGAACATGACCCAGTTTCCGGGCATCCGATAAAAACGAAAGAATCACGATTTCCCCCCCCCTGCGGCGCATAAAATAATATCATCATCGTATTCAATTATGGAATTTCTTGTAGGTGGAGGGCATTTTGAAACCTGCTGGTCGGGTCATCACAATTATTCTCGTCGCAGGGGCAATGGCCCTGTCGCCCTTGCAGGCCGGCGCCGCCCGTCCCG